>CALUTA010000110.1 GCA_944323585.1 Candidatus Gastranaerophilales bacterium | reverse complement strand
TAAGTTTGTTCATAATCCGAATCCGCCAGATCTGAATAAAAAAGTACAAGCGGGCTTGCAAAATTAACAGCTCCACGAACTGCTCCGGGCGGAGAACAAACGTTTTCAGTGGAAGAATCAATGTTAAGGTAGTGTTCTTTTAGAGAATTTTCATCGTGATTAAAGATAAATTTGCCGTCTGCTGTAATTGTTCCTATACCTGCATCCGACAGTGCTGTAATACAGGTGTTTTTCTTAGGATTTTCTTTGATAAAATTTTTAAAATCTTCAGAAACATTCAAATAGTTAAAAAGGCCTTGCAGGTCTATATAAGGAAGGGTATTAACAAGGTATTCATATGTAATGAAACTTCCTGCAGAATATCCGTAAAGGATTACTGTCCGGCCTTTTGCATATTCTTGTTTTACCGTTTCGTTAAGATCTTTAACTATCGGCAGCATATGGTGGGATTTCTGAACCCATATGGCGTCATGAAGGCATTCTGTCAGGAGCTTTCTGACCTGAAATGCTACGGTCGGGCTGAAATCTTTTGATAAATCAAGTCGTTCTGTTACAAAATCCAAATCGTTTTTGCTCTTGTCGCCCCAGAAAAATATTACGGGCTCTTCAACGATATTCATTTCTCTTTGGAGCATAAGCTGTTTGACCTGTTCATCAGATTCAAACTGATTTTTTATCGCAGGATGAAGTTTCCTTACCCCTTTTTCAAACCAGTTTTTCATTTTTTCATTGTTGTTGTTTGAACCGTTAATATAAATGAAACTAATGTCAGATGCATAACTTATGCTCTGAAGTGCAGCAAATATTAAAATCCCCGTCAAAATCTTTTTCATAACATAAATACTAGCACAAATAACCTTTCAGACAAATTATGAACAGTTGTAAAGTTTTTGCGGAGTACTGTCAAAAATTAATATTTTGATGTTTAATGATTAAAAAAGAAAAATATGAAAATATTACCTGTAATAAACTATAATATTCATTTACTTCCCGTACAAAAACAACAACAGTTTCGCCGAGAGAGTACTTTAAGTACTTCTTTTTTATCTGCCGGTACATTTTATACTTGTCCGGTGAATTTTGCAGGTGCCTCTAATAATCTGCAGGTACAGCTTTTGAATTTGGATGGAGTGCATTGTCCGTGCTGCGGGGAGGCAATGATCAGTACTTCAAAGACAGGTGAAATTTTGAAAAAGGCATCCCGTGCAAAATCTTTGACTGATTATGCCGGTATATTGGTTCAAAACAAAGAATATTTTCACAAAAAATATCATCCTTTGATAAATTCAATAAACGGATTGGCTAAAAAAGCTCCGGAAAAAACAATTCCTGAAGCTTTGCAAATTGTCAGGAACGGAAGCTTTAAGATTGTGATTGGAGCCATGCACAAGCAGGGGCACTATCTTAATGAACTGCTTGAAACCGAAAAATTATCCGCATCAGACCAAATAAAGATAAAATCTTTTGCAGATTATTTGAATAACATAACTTTAATCCCGAAGAAAAAAGAATATGATGAAAAATTTCATGAAACATTTGACAATTTGGACTCTGCCGACAAAAAAAAGTTCGCATATTTGGTAAATAACTCAATAATGTCAGCTTACAATTGCCGCGGGGTTCTCTTTTACGATAAAGAACAACTGAACGGGCTTTCTCCGCAGACTTTTATTGTTAAACGAATGCTTGATTTTTCACAGAATACTTTGAAAAAAATATTTATAAACAGACCTGACAATAATGGAGGTAATAATATACTTATATGCGGTGAGTGTGCTCCAAGATATAAAACTTTTAATTTCATAAGAAACGCTCCATATGCTAAAGAAAGACTTGAACAATATGCACAGGATATTTCTAATGCAATAAACGAAAATAAACTTTCCGGAAATAACGGGTATATTTATGATTTTATCAAAGCAGCTAATGTTCCGGGCAAAAATCTTTTGAAAATGAGCAATGTAAGCGGAATTACGCAGAGTAAAATTTTTTATGAAAGAAAACGCAATTATATATTCGAACAATACGAAGGAATTCCCTGTGCAAGCTGCGGAATCGAGACAATTACTCATGATCAGAAAGTGAAACTTTTTAATGAAATAAAAAAATGTGAAAATGTTTATGAACTTAAAAATTTAGTAAAAATAAATGAAAATCATATTCCGTCTGATTTTAGGAAACTGGTTAAAAGGTTTAATGCTATTATTGACAAAAACCCTGATATTAGCGAGTCTGAGGTAATGGAATATTTACAAAAAGCAGGAAAAGAAGATCTTTCAAAGCATATGCTCAAAGTCTGTGAAAAGATTAAAACGTTTGTTGATAATAATAATTTTAATTTTGTAGAAAAAGAAATAATAAACGATTTTATTTTCTGGGTTAAGCAGGAATGCGTTGATATGCCTTATGGGCAGGAATTTCATTACTCCAACTATAATAAAATGATAGAAGATACTCTCGGTACTTTACACAATTCAAACAGAGCAAAGCTTATAGATATGGCAAAAACAAGGTTAAAAGAGGTTTATATGGAAGATTATATACTTCATCCGCCTGCTGAACTGGCAAAGCAGGCCGGAGGAATACTAAAATCTATGATGCAAAATGTTTTTAAATTGACAGTAATAACTGTTGATCATACGGAAGCTCTGGCTGCCGGCGGAGCAGATGAATATTTTAATAAAACCGGATATTGCAAATTTTGTAATATACAGAAGGGCAAGAAACCGTTAGAAGTTTGGGCGGCTCAGCATCCGGAGATAAACAAAAATCTTCCCAAACATTTAAAATATATAAGCGGGATTATAAAACGGGAACATATGAAAGAAATGTATGATTACCCTGAAAAAGCGGCAAGACAGGCAATCCGTCTTGCCAGAGGAAAAATTCATATTCCGACTGATTACGATACTAGAGATTAATTTCAATTTTATCGGGATTTGTATAGTTGTAAATTAAAGCTGCAATTGCTCCTGCAATCAGGTTGGTGATAATAGTTACAAATACACTCGGCCAGCAGGCAGTGTGCATCATCCCTAAAGCCATAGCGACAGCCGGATTGAATGCACCGTAACAAAGAACGCTTCCGACTGCAAAAATTCCGACAGTTACTGTCGAACCTATTGCAAGTCCAAAATAAGAATTTCCTTTTGTATTTCTGCTTGCAGCCGTCATCAGTACTACATAACAAAGTGCAAATGTGAACAAAAATTCGCCGACAATCATAGGCAGAAAATTAAACGCACAGCCTTCGTAATTTGCAACGTGTCCCGAAAAATAATTTACAAGAATGACCGCACCTGCGGCTCCCAGAAGCTGTGAGATTACATATGGTATAAGTTCTGCGGCGGGCAAGGCTTTTCCTATCACTGCCGCAAGTGAAACCGCAGGGTTGTAGTGCCCTCCGCTTATGTGTCCCCCTGCATAAACCATAATCATTAACGCAAAACCTATAGCCAGCGCATTAATTACGCCATCTCCGCCTAAAAGTGATACACAACCTATTGTAAATACCAGAAAAAATGTTCCTATAAATTCTACAATACAATTTCTAAAGTTCATTATTTTCTCCTTCTCTTATCAAACCCTGTCAAATTACCATCAAATTGAGAAACTTTCTATTCTATGGCAGAATTAGGACTTTTGGGGTAAAATATAGAGAAGAAAGATTATCCGGAAGGAGAGATATGTTTTATTTTGAAAAAATAAACGGGAAAACCGTTATGAAATCTGATTTGCTCAATAAAGTCGACCATTTTTTCACAACCCGGGAAAGTATTATAAAAACAAAAGAAAAAGATATGGAAAGTCAGGTTCAGGAAAATAAAAAAATGTTTTGTGAAATCCTGAATTTAAAGCCGGAAAATTTTATAAATCCATCCCAGACGCATTCTGTAAATATAGAAATAGCAGAAGTTTCAAGGTATTCTTATCCTGACTGTGACGGTTTGATTCTGGCGAATAAAGAGCAGGGGATTTTTTTGAATTTTGCAGACTGTACTCCTTTAATAATTTATGATGAAAAATTGAATATTGGAGCAGTTTCACATGCAGGCTGGCGGGGAACTGCCGGTAAAATTGCAGGTTTGACCGTAGAAAAAATGACGGAAATCTTTTCTTCCAATCCTGAAGATTTAAAGGCAGCAATCGGCCCTGCAATTTCATTATGCTGTTACAATGTAGGCGAAGATGTCCTTGAAAAGCTTACTTCAACCGTTCAGGATAAAGAAGGGCTTTTTGAGAAACGAAATGAAGAGTTCTTTGTTGACTTAAAAGAAATTAATAAGCGGCAATTACTTGAAGCAGGAGTAAAAGACATTGATGTATGCCCGTATTGTACAGTGTGTGATAACGACCTGTTTTTTTCTTACAGAAGAGAAAATGGCACAACAAACCGCCACAGTGCAATTTTGAGGTTGAGATAAAATCTGCTATAATATTTGGTAAAGGAAAAAGAATAAACAGAAAGGTGTTTTATGAAGCAGTCAATTTATGTTTTAATGTCATTGTTAATGATGTTTGCAGCGGCATATTCGGTTAAAAATCCTCTTCCTGCAGAAGCAGCGGTAATACCTGAATTTGTACCTGATGAAGAAATTAACCTTTCAATGCAATATCTGGCTGATAAAACACTTCCTTCCGGTCGATTTGTTTATAATGCAAATATAAATCCAGATATAAAATATAGCAGTAAACAGTATAACGCATTGCGTCATGCCGGAACTTTATATGCGATGTATCTTTGTGAAAGATACTTAAATGATTATTCATTGCGGGATAAACGTTATCTTGCATCAAAATATTTTG
The DNA here is from genome assembly GCA_944323585.1 of Candidatus Gastranaerophilales bacterium. Lineage (GTDB taxonomy): Bacteria > Cyanobacteriota > Vampirovibrionia > Gastranaerophilales > Gastranaerophilaceae > Scatenecus. The sequence goes on along the minus strand of CALUTA010000110.1, from coordinate 448 downwards.
TTGAGAATTATGTAAAATTATTGGAAGACGGCATGTATGCAGTAGTTTCAAAAACAGAAGAAGAAAAGCTTAAAGCGCCTGCCGCCAAACTCGGCGGATCAGGGCTTGCGCTCATAGGACTGTCAAACCTTTATCCTGAGGGAAAGATTGATTTGGAGGTTCTCAGAGGCCTCGGTAATTTCATTCTGTATATGCAAAAAGATGACGGTAGTTTTTATTCTAAGTATAATCTTGATAAAAAAGAAAAGGATAAAGAATTTGTTTCTTTGTATTATCCTGGCGAAGCAGCCCTCGGACTTTTGTATCTTAATGAGGTTGACCCGCAGGATAAATGGGTATTGTCGGCCAAAAAAGCTCTGCTGTATCTTGCAAATTCAAGAAAAAATCAAACTAAAAATGTTCCGTTTGACCACTGGGCAATGCTTGCGACAAGAAAGCTTTTTGAAAC
>CALUTA010000109.1 GCA_944323585.1 Candidatus Gastranaerophilales bacterium | reverse complement strand
TGCAATGTCGGTATTAATATTACTGCTAATACGCCGATTATTACGCAGCTTATTAATATCTCCATCATACTGAAACCTGGCGCATACGATCTTGCTTTGTTTTTAACAGACAAATAATCCCAGAATTTTTTCATACTTTTTGCTCCTAATATATTAATCTACTTTTTCTCGTGTTTATACAGCGCAACAGCAGCCTTAAAATTCATTAAGACCGTTATGAAAAGTCGCTGCAATATCGGGCACCATCAAATACATAGTGTCCACCCTCGCCAAAATTAACTGTTTGGACAGGGATTGCATAATCGATTATTGTTCCTTTTGCTCAATTTATAGTAATTACATAAATATTATAACATCTGTATCTATAATTTTCAAGTCCTTATAAGTTTGTATTTTACAAATATTTTTGCTATTATAAAAACAGAATGTAAGTCAGATTTGGAGGAAAACAATGTCAGGACACTCAAAGTGGTCAACTATTAAACGCAAAAAAGCAAAAGTGGACAGCCAGAGAGCTGTTGTTTTTCAAAAATATTCAAGAGAATTAATTGTATCAGCAAGGCTTGGCGGCCCTGATCCTGCCGGAAATTTCAGACTCAGAACAGCCATTGAACAGGCTAAAGCCGCAGGATTGCCTAATGATAACATCAAAAGAGCTATTGAAAAAGGTGCCGGCTCCGGTGCTGCTGACAATTATGAAGAACTTACGTATGAAGGTTATGCTCCGGGCGGCGTGGCTGTTGTCGTGGAAGCTATGACGGACAACAGAAACCGAACTGCCGGTGATATCAGAAGCTTTTTCACTAAATTCGGCGGAAGTCTCGGCGCTACGGGATGCGTCGGCTGGATGTTCGACCCCAGAGGTGTTATTACCTTTGATGAGTCCGTTGATTACGACAAACTTTTTGAAACAGCCATCGGTCTTGATGCGCTTGATATTACCGAAGATGACGGCGAGTATAAAGTTTACACAACTGTTGAAAACTTCCAAAATGTTGTTGAAGGACTCGAAAAAGAAGGACTTAAAAGCGTTTCGGCCGAGTTGACCAGAATTCCGCAAAATACAGTTGAAGTAACTGATGAATCAACCGCCGGACAAATCCTTAAATTGCTGGAAAAACTTGAAGAACATGATGACGTTCAAAATGTTTATGCCAATTTTGATATCTCTGATGATATCCTTCAAAAATTAGAGGGCTGATGTTAGATTTAATAGAAAAATTATCTCAAAAAATTGACTGCGCTGAAAATTCAAAAACTCTGACCGGCGCATTAAGGGATTTTTTTATTAAAAATTTTAAAATTACACGTCTTGACATTTTGGTGCAGGACAATGAAAAAAAAGGTCTTGTAGATTTTTCTAAAGACTGGACGAATCCTGCATTTGATACCGAACAAGATAAAAATATACAAGATATTTTTCAAAAAATTAAAAAAAATAAATATATTACGGATTATAAAAATTTTATATGGTTCTCACTGCCGAAAAACGGAGAAAGTTTGGGAATTATAAAAATTGAAGGCGGGACATCTCCTGACAATATAATTGAATTTATGCACACTGCATCCTACTTAATTTCTATAAAAATCCAGAATATTATGCTTGCCGAAAGTATGAAGAAAAATCTGGACTTTTATGAGTTGATGAAAGATATTGCCAAAATTATTGAAACCCAGTATGAGCTTAATTATGTAATCCCGCTTATCGGCGAAATGATAGACAAGTTTATGTCTAATTGCCTTATATATATATTTATAAGAAACAATTCAAAAATGGAGCTGATGTGGCCGGCAAACTGCAAAGATAAAACTATTCTTGAAGAAACCGAAAAACTTACCGGAAAATACAATTACAATATTTTTCAAAACGGCAAAACAGGAATATTTCCAATGGTTAATGAAAACCGGCTGCTCGGATGTATTGCGGCTAAAACAATGAGCGGTGAATTTTCGTTTCAGGATATAAATTATCTGGAACAGCTTGCAAAACAGTCGTCTTCAACCATAAACAGGGCAATTGTTTACGGCGAAATTCTGAAACACGCAACCCTTGATGCTCTGACAGGCTTCTACAACAGACGGCACCTGGAAGAAAGAATAAAACAGGAAACATCAAAAGCTAAACGTCAAAAAACTTCTCTGTGCGTGATAATGACAGATATTGACTTTTTCAAACGTGTAAACGACACATACGGTCATGCAGCAGGCGACCTTGTACTTCAAACTGTTTCAAAAACAATTCGCTCGCAACTTAGAGAATATGATATTGCAGGCAGATACGGAGGCGAAGAATTTGCTCTGCTCCTGCCTTTTACCAGAATGGAAGAGGCTGTTATGGTTGCGGAAAGACTCCGAAAAGCCGTTGAAAACCAGAAAGTTGATCTTTCAAAAATAAATCCGGAAAAGGCTCATAGTCCGATTAGTATTACAATCAGCTCGGGCATTTATGAGTACAAAACATCTGACAATCCGGAAGACTTATTAAAAAAAGCTGATAAAGCACTTTATGAAGCAAAAGAATCAGGAAGAAATAAAATAGTGGTGAATAAAGATGAATAAAAACAAATACGAAAAAATCTGCCATAATCTGGATGAAACAAAAGAGCTTGCCTATCGTTTTGCAAATCTTGCACGGAACGGATGTTTCGTCAGCCTTTACGGGGAAATAGGAGCCGGAAAAACAGCTTTCGTAAAACTTGCGGCAGAAGCTCTCGGTGTAAAAGAAAAAGTTACAAGTCCGAGCTTTGTGATTTTAAATGAATACCACACAGCCCAAATTCCGATTTACCATTTTGACCTTTACAGGCTTGAAAATGAAGGGGTAAAAACAATTCTGGATGAACTCAGAGAATACTCTGAAGGCAGGCAGATAACATTTGTAGAATGGGCCGAATTCTCTCAAGATGAAATACCTTTTAACCATATAAAAATCAATGTCACTTACGAAGATGACGAAGCAAGAAAATATTCTTTTGAAGCGTTCGGCGAAGATAATGTAAAAATTACGGAAGGACTTAATAATGACTGATAAAAATTATATCCTTTGCTTTGATACCTGTCTGGACAAAATGTATATTACACTTTCCTCAGATGATTCAATAATTGAGTCTGAAATAGTTGAAAATCACGATTTGAAATATCACAGCGCATTTTTGATTTCCACAATTGAGCAGATACTTAATAAAAACAACGTGAAGCCGGAAGATATTAAGCTTATCGGGATTAACAACGGCCCAGGAAGCTTTACGGGCATAAGAGCCTGCACTACAACCGCAAGGGTTATGGCGCAGCAGCTTGATATAAAATCAACTGGAATTTCCAGTCTTGAAATAATTACAAAAGCGTTTGAATCGGTTAAAAAACCTTCAAAGCCCGTTCTTACAGCACTTGACGCCAGAAAAAATATGGCCTACTTATACCTGAACAACGAAATCAAAGGCGCTGTTAATCTTGATGAAGTCAAAGAAATCACCAGAAACGGAGATTTTGAAATATTGACGGATGACAAGCTTCAGCCGGTTCTCGGAGGCTCCTCTTATCAAAAACTACAGCTTCCGCTCGGTGAAATATTGACAAAACTTACGATTAAAAAATCAGCAACAGAGGAGTGCGACTGGAGAAAGCTTAAACCGCTTTACATACAGCCGCCGCCAATGGGATAAAAAACATGCCGGTAACGTTTCTTAACGAACCGGCAAATTTTTTATTCAGGAGTTTTACAATAATATGCTGATATCAGGAATTCAAAATTTTAATATTTTTGCACCTAAGAAAGGTTATGTGAATAATCGTTCAGATTATTCACTGAATAAATCATTTATTCAGCATTCGGACACTTTTCAAAAGAACAAAGCCGATATAAGTTTCACGGCAAATCCGTCCGGATTCCTTGAAAGAAGGATCCACTCAATAACTACCAGTTCAAAAATAAAAACAAAGAAAGAATTCCGAGAACTTGCCCGCAATCGAGTTATCCACTGCTTTTACTGCCAGAAGCCTGTATTCAGTCCTGAATTTGTAAATGAACTAAATATCAGGGGAGTATTTGACGGGCCTATCGAAAATTTTGTAAAAGAGCTTGCGCCTTACAAATCGTATCTCAAGCCGACATCTTATGATATCTTCAAATACATTGAAGAAACCGCAAAACTTGCCCCGCAAACTCACCTTTCACGTGCAATTCAAATTCTGAATGAAAATGCTATTCAGGATTTACGACAGGAGCAGCTGCCTATATTCAAACAAATTGAAAATGAATTTCAACAACTGCCATCCGATGTTCGTGAAAAAGTTATGCCTGTTATTAAACTTCATAAAAACCGACTTAAGGGAATTCCGCAAATCGAAGAATTCAGCGCAAAAGATTTCAGCTACAAAATAAAAAAAGCCTCGGAAACCGTTGTAAACAATGTTCACAGAACTACACTTTCCAATTACGCAGAAACAATGCTTGCAACAACCCAGACAAAATATAAAAACCTTTATGACCATAATCTTATAAACAAAACATTTCAACATAATGAAAGCCTCGATTACAGCCTTCCGGTAAATCAAAAAAGCCTTCAGATATATATTGTGGAACAGATAAAAAAAATCGGAATAAGACTTGGAAGAAACGATATTCTGGCAACATGCAAAACCGCAGAAGATACTCTGATGAGAAATCCTGTCAGGATAAAGTTCAGCAACAAAGCATTCTGTCATGATCTTGAGAAAGTTCTGACCGGATTAAAAAACGACAAAATCAAAAAAAGAATTTTCAAAGCAATAGACAAACTTCCGACTTCTTCAAACAACCTCAACTCATTTATAGCAAAACATGAATTTTCAAGTTCAGCAACAATAGGCTATGAGTTATTAAAACCCTCTATCACGACTGTAGAACACATGCAGCCGGAATCGACTAAAGGACCTTATGTAAATCATCTCGGCAACTTTGCACATGCCTGCGCTCCATGCAACAACAAACGATCTTCGCAAGATATGGCGGTATATCTGGAAAAATTTCCCAAAACAAGTCCTCAGGTATATTTTAATGACATAATAGGAATCGTAAACGACGGATTTATATCTCTTGAGGATCTTCTTAGAATGAAAGAAACCATTTATATGCAAAGCGGACGAAAGATGAACATTTCATCTTTATCCTCAGAAATTCTTCGGGAAAACTTTCCGCCGTCAAAAGCACAGGAAAAATTCGATTATTTTATAGAGCTTGCAAACAATTATTTAATATCAGGACGTGATATTCTCTGGCTTCAGCAGGAACTTCGCAAA
>CALUTA010000108.1 GCA_944323585.1 Candidatus Gastranaerophilales bacterium | reverse complement strand
AGTCGACGAAGTACAGGTTGTATCTGTTGAGCCTTCGGGAAAACTTTCCGAAGCAGAAGTCAAGGAAGTAGAATCTTTAGTGTCTGATCGAATTACAAAGGCAAAGACTCCGGATCAGATTAATGAAGTCAGGTATTTGATAGCATCATTGCCTGATTCTCCCAATAAAACAAAGTTGCAGAATGATTTTGATAATATTGTCAAAAATCTTGATGCAGGTGAGGTTCAGAGTGCCGTAAAAGCACATGAGGCAAATGTTGAACGCTTAAAAGCGGCTATGCCTTATGCCGATAATGATGTTCTCAGATCTCTGGCAACCGAGATAGAATGGCGGCCGGAAATAGCAAATAAATTGATGGATATAGCTGCAAACGGAAAGCGTTATGATTTTGAAATTTCTGAGATAATCAAGATTGCAAATGAAAATAATATTGACGATCTGGTTAAAATTTGTCAGAATCCTTCATTAAGATTGCATTACAGTCCGGATGGCAAGGTCGTCGGTAATGACTTTGCAACAGTATTAAAAATCGCAAATTCGTTCCCGGATATCAAAAACCAGGTTTTGGACGTTGCCTCCAAATCAAATCGTCCTCAGCATGAGATTTATGCAATAGCGGAATTGATGGATTCATATCCTGACAGTGTTGATGATATTGCAAGATTGACTATATCAAATGCTAATATCAAGGTCGGTTATGATATTAATAATCAGCCAAGGTATGATGTACATAAAATTATAGGTTTAACTTACCGCAATCAGGAATATGAAAATGAAATTCTTGACTATATGGCGGTTCAAAGAAGAGCGGATAATGACACTACTGATGTTTGCGGGCTTTTGGAGTTCCATCTTGATACTTTGAAGAAATTTCCTGAACACAGAGAGGTTATAAGTGCACTTTCAAAAGATCCGAATTTGGATGCGTCGTCTATCAGGTTACTCTTAATTGCATATTCTGATGAGCCGGCCAAACTTCAGGATGCAATAAAACTTGCAGGCAAAAATTATGATGAATCTACAATAAATCGTATGTTGAAATCATTTGATAAAAATCCTGAGCTGAGAGATATTTATCTTTCAGATTCACCGGAGTTTACATTGATAGACAAAACTCCGGATGCTACTCCTGTTGAAGTTATTGAAAAACGGTTTGCAGTGAGAGATAAGGTTGAAGATGTTGCTCCTGATGAGTTGAAAGAGCTGAGGACAACTCTCGGGGATGAATATTTTAATAAAGTTAAATGGGAAGATATAATTCCTGAGAACGCTTCGCCTGAGGATATAAAAGACATTCTATCAGACATAAATGATGCATCCAAGTTTTTCGCCCGTACTTCTGTAAATGAAAGAAACTATGGCAAAAATATACAATGGGCATATCAGATGAAACAAATTTCTGATGCGGCAACAGAACGAATTCAATCAAATGCAAGCTTTGATGATGTAATTCAAAATATAGCAGCTGATTACAGAAGCTATGATATTTCAACTACTCTTGAGTCCAATAACGGCGTCAGCGACAGACGCCAGTATTCCGGATCCTACCGTGGCGATCGTGAAAATGGTTCTTATGCCACAACTCCCTTTGATAAAAATTCTAACTACAGTGAATATTATGAACGATTTGATAAAATGCTTTCAGAAGCGGAAAAAAGCGGCAAACCAAGAAAAAGCCCTTATGATGATGTAAAATTAACGGATTTTATTAATTGTTCCAGAGGCAAATGTATGCTTCATCCACTGAGCGGAACTGTCGAGCCTGCAATGAATCATATGAGAGAAAGATATAATGAACTGATGCCTTTGTTTGAAAAAGTTAAAAACGGAGGAACGCTTTCAAGATTTGAAAAAGCACGTGCACATGATAAAATTGCTGAAATTTATTATCTTATGGCAAATGTAATGCCGTGGGACAGAGGTTCAAACGGAATATCTGATATATTTATGAGAAGTATGTATAAAGCTCTCGGTATGGATCCGCCTGCGCTCAAAAAAGGTGTAAGTCTTGATTTGGAAGCTTTTTGCATGCCATTGAACAAATATAAAGCCCAATGGAAGAATTTCTTTGAAAAGTAAATCACCTAAATTTATTTAGATTGACAAATGTACTAAATATGATAATATGAGGACAACTATGGATCCTGTCAGCATCACACAAAAATTTATTAATTCAGCTAAGGGCGCAGTAAATAAATTAGTGCCTAAATATCCGGATCAAAATATTAGTGAAACAGCACTGGAATTTGTTCAAAGAATTTCAAATTCGACAACGAAAGTAATAACGGAGTTCCTTGAAAAAAAGACAAAACCTGTACAAATTCGCAGTGAAGATGCTAAATTATACAGATACAATAATCTGCTTCTATATCGTTCAAACGGTGAAAAAGCGTTTAATCTGGAACAAAATCTGAAAGATTTTGAACATAGCGGAATCACTCCACGGTTTGTAAAGTATTTTTCGCTGGGGCAGGATGATTTTTTGACAATAATGGATGTTAACGAAAAAGCACTTGTTCCGTATTACAAGGTTGCAGACAAAATTAAACCGGAAGTTAAACAAACCTTTAAAAACAATGTAAAAAAACTTTTAAACGGCAAGATATTGAACAGAGAACTTTTTGCAAATAAGGATGCCTTGTTTGTAACAAGTGATGGCAAAAGGATTTTGTTCGGTGATTGGGCTGATGTTTCTTATCATTTACAGCATGGCGAAATAAAAAACGTAAATGAAATGTTTAAAAATTGGCGAATTTAATTTACCCGCCGAGCTGATTTTTGCCTGATTGCAGTTTAATTATATTGTTTTTTATTTTCAAATATCGTTCGCACTGTTTTACTCTGTCGTAACCGAGCATAATCCCGAGCATAAAATCCTGCTCTGCTGAAAGTTCATTTAATTTTGGGTTAAGGGTTTTTACGACATCAACGCAGGCTTTTTCGCCAAAGTAAACGTTTATTTTTCCGTTTGGTATGTCGTGAATTATGTAGTCTATTTTTTCGTTTTTAAGTCTGTTTTCTATTGAATCACGGTATTTTGCTTTTTCTGTTGTGAGGATGAGGTTTCTGATTCCTTTTTTGTATTCATAAATGTGATGGTGGAACACTCTCAATTCAGCCAGCTCTTCACGCATTCCGGTCTTAGGTTTACCGGCCGCTGCAAACCCTGTATTGTATACGTGTGTAATATTAAATTGCGGTAAAAACGTTACTCTCATTTTATGTTAGTCTTAGCTAACTTTTATGTTATCATGCATTTTCCGTTTGTCAAGTTTTATACCGGAAAACTTTTGTGTATAATATTTTCATAAAAGAGGTGTTGATGGAAATTCATAATAAAGGCATTAATTTATTAACCGGTGCCGATTTAAGGACAGGTGCTAAGCCCCCTTTTCGTGCGCAAAATTCCGGCTCAAAAGATGTTTTTGAAAAAAGCGGTATAGAAAAAACAGGTGAAATCGGGATGGATAACGTAAAAATTTTAAATATGATGATTGAAGATTACAAACAATTGGATGAAGTTGATGCTATTGTTTTAGGAGGCTCATCATCTGCCAAAAGTGCGGATAACAGGTCGGATTATGATATTTACATTTACTGTTCAAAAGAGCCGCCGGTAGAAAAGCGCCGTGAAATTGCGCTTAAATATTCTGACAATCCGGAAATCGACAATCATTATTTTGAAACCGGAGATGTGTATTATCTGAAAAGTACCGGAAAACCGATTGATATAATGTATCGCTCTCTTGACGGTATTGAAAACAATATTAAAAATGTCTGGATTGACGGCAATGCTTCAATGGGTTATACAACGTGTTTTGTTGATAATGTGAACAAATCTCAAATCCTTTTTGACCGTGAGGGTAAATTTAACAAACTTCAGGAAATGACAAAAACTCCTTATCCTGAAAAATTAAGGCAAAATATTATAAACAAGAATTTTTCATTTTTGAAAGATGTAATGTTTTCATATCATGACCAGATAGAATCGGCTGTTGCAAGAAAGGATTATGTAAGCATAAATCATAGAACGGCTGCGTTTCTTGCAAGTTACTTTGATGCTTTGTTCGCCGTGAACAGGGTTATGAATCCTGGTGAAAAAAGACTGGTTGAGTTTGCAAAGAAGAATTGCAAAATACTTCCTGAAAATTTTGAGCGTGATGTGAATAATTTTGCGTCAGGTTCAGTTGTAACAAAACTGGATACGGCATCTTCGCTTGTTGAAAATTTAAGAAAAATTATAGACAGGGATGAGGCATAAAATATTCAATTGTAAGGCGGAAAAATGGCAAAAGTTTTTAATAACAAAATAAATTTATTAAAAGCTCTGGCGATTATTGCAGTTGTATCAGGGCATCTGGAATTTTCGATTATCCCGATGTTTCCGCCGTTTTCATTTCAAATTATTTTGTTCTTTTTTATCGCGGGCATGTTGTTTAATGAGAAATATTCTTTTTTAGACTATTGCAAACACCGGATAAAAGGGCTTTTAATACCGTATTTTTTGTATGAAATTGTATATCTTGGGATTACTTTCCTGATAACCCCTGTTGTCGGCAAATTCTGGGGAATGCCGGTGAATTTAAAAAACGAACTTCTGATACCTTTTATAACGGGCCACCAGCTTGATTTAATTTCTCCAATGTGGTTTGTGCCGGCACTTTTTATAAGTTTGATTGTTTATTATTTGATTAACAAGCTGTTTAATAAATTAAACGTTGGTTCAGTTTTGCGTTTTGTGATTTTTTTGATTATGGCTCTCGTGGCAATTCAGATGGAACCGTTGATTGAAAAAAGTGTTTATTTTCTGCCTGTTTTGAGGGTTATGTTTTCGTTGTTATTTATATTTTCAGGTGATTTTTACGAGCACAAACTGCAAAATAAAGAACGTTTGTTTAATTTGAAAATATTATCGGGTGTTCTTGTTTTGCAGGCTCTGTTGTGGCTTACAAATGCTGATTACACACCGATAGACGGAATCGGATTGAGTTTTATTCTTGCCTGGGGCGATTTTGATAACTGGATTGTGCCGATTTTGACGGGGTTTACAGGAATTTGGATAAGCTTGCTGATTATAAATGTGTCTTATGAATATATTAAAAACTGGGATTTTTTGCAAAAGGTCGGACAAAATACTTATCACATTATGGCAAATCACCTGCTGGTATTTAATTTCATAACTTACAGCGCACTGTATTTGAAAAATATTCCGTTTGATGTCAAAAATAATGTTGATATTTACTGGTTTTACTGCCCGTTGAAGTCAACGTATTTTTATTTTGTGGTTGGAATGATTGTAACGACTTACGCAGGTGAAGCTCTGAAATTTATAAAACAAAAAGCTGTTGCAAAAATTACTGCAAACGATTAATATAAAAATAGTTGGTAGAGTATGCGCAAATTAAAACTTTTTATATTATTGATATGC
>CALUTA010000107.1 GCA_944323585.1 Candidatus Gastranaerophilales bacterium | reverse complement strand
AACTTCAAAATGATACTTGATGTCGGAACAGGCTCAGGCTGTATTGCCTGTATGATTGCAAAATATACTAATTCGCAGGTTATAGGGCTTGATGTATCGACTGATGCGCTGAATATTGCGCTAGACAACGCTTCTAAACTTAATCTAAACAACAGGGCAATTTTTAGAAAATCCGATATTTTTTCAAACGTAAAACCCGGTGAAACTTTTGATATGATTGTATCTAACCCGCCTTACATTCCGCCGTCAGAAAAAGAAAACATTCAAACAGAAGTGAAGTTTGATCCTGAAATTGCATTGTTTACTCATGACGAAAAAGGCATTGAGTTTTATCGGGATATAACAGAAAAAGCTCCGAAAATTCTAAACAAAGGCGGATATTTGATGTTTGAACTAGGTATCGGGCAGTCTGGAGATGTTAAAAGTCTTATGATTGCAAACGGGTTTAAAAATATAGAAATAATCAGGGATTTAGCCGGCATTGACAGAGTTATATCCGGTGCGCTAGAATAAAAAGAATAATAAAAAGCCGGTAACGGGAATTACCGGCGCTTCACTTTTTAGATTAAAAGTAAAGAGGTGATGATTATTGTAGTTTGCTTCCTGTTGCTTTATACAGACCGATATAGTCAATCATGAATTCGACTTTATTCTGGGCAACCATCTGGTCTATATAGAGCAGGTTTTCTTTCTGCTGGATTAAATCAAGCAGAGAGATAGTACCTTCGTTGTATTTCATTTCAGAAAATTTGTAATCCGCTTTTTCAAGGTTTGCCTGTTTAAGTGTTTGGTCAACCTTTTCTTTGTCTTTTCTGACTTTTACAAGCGCATCATTAACTTCCTGAATGGCTGTCAAATTAGTTTTGTAATAGTTTTGCAGAATTCTTTCGTAAGTAGCTTTTTTTAATCTCAAATTAGCAACTCTCTGTCCGCCTGTAAACAGAGGAAGTAAAAATCCTCCGCCAAGCATTAAAAGAGAATTTTTGGTTGTGAATAAACTTCCCAGATCCCCTGCATTGAAAAGAGCAAGCCCGGTAAGGTTTATGCTCGGAAGAAATTCTTTTTTTGCAACCCTTACATCAATTCCTGCTTTTTCAACAGAATTTTCAGCTTTCAAATAGTCAGGTCTTTGCATAATTACATCGGATTCTATATAATCCGGAATGGCATGATTATATGTGATTTCATCAAGAGTTTTCCTCTCAAGAGTTTTTCCGCTCTCAGGACTTTCACCTATCAAGACATACATCTGGTTAATTAAAATATCACGCTGTTTGTTGAGTTCTATTAAGTCTGTTTCACTTTGAACATAAGATTTGTTTGCTCTTACAACGTCAGAAGTTGATGTTAAACCTTCGTCGTTGCTGACTTTCATCAGTTCGTAGATTTTCTTCCTTAAGGCAACGATTTCTGTTTGAATTTCAATTGCTTTATCCATGTTAACAATGTTCAAATAAGTTGAACCAACAGCACCAGCTATTGAAATATAAGCAGCACGCTCGTCAAACTTTGAATTTTCATAAAGTTTTTTGGAAGCCTTTGTTTTGTCATGGTTTTTCAGGAAAATATCAGCTTCGTAATTTACAAGGAACGGAAGTCCGAAAGCCATATCAGTGCTTGTACTTCCGGGAGCTTTATACCATCCGGGGCCTCCTCCGACACCTGCTGTCGGAAGTTCGCTTGCAAATTGAATTCTTGATTGCTGATAAAATTCTTCTACATTCAATGTGGCCATTTTTAAGTCATAATTGTTTACAATTGCTTTTTCTATATAGCCTTTTAAAATATCATCATTGAATACATTCCACCAATCAATATTAACGTATTCATATTTATAATCATCGTTAACTTTCTTTTTATCTTTTTTGACCATGCTTTTAAATTGTTTAGGGGTAGCAGTTGATGTTTTTGCTTCGTCAAGAGCAAAGCAAGGGGATGTTTGTATAACTGCTAAACTGAGTATAATTGCTGTAGAAATAACCTTTTTCAACTTATTTACCTCATAAAAAATAGTACTTGCTTTTTTAATAATCATATGTTAGCATACTATTGTTGTAAATGCAACATATTTTTTTTACAACAATAAATTAAAATTATAAAACAAACCGGAAAACAAATGAAAGATATAAAATTGCATTATACGGACAGTATACATTACGAGTTGGAACAGACTGCAAGGCTGATGAAGATTTTAACACAGCAGCTGTTTGAACGTTTGGAGCTGAAACTTTCACCGGATGAATATTCTGCGCTTGATACGGTTTCAATAAATGCAGGTATCTGCCAGAGAGATCTGGCGAAACTTCTTTTGAAAGACAGAGCAAACACAGGCAGAATTTTAAATTCACTGGAAGAAAAAGGCCTAATAACCCGTTTTATTGATACAAAAAACAACAGGCTTGTCAAAAAAATGGGTATTACTGAAAAGGGGCTGAAAGAACTGGATAAAATAAATAAAAAAATAAAAAGTTACTTAGAAGGTGTTACACACAAAACAATGAGCCCTGAAGAAGTAATAAAAGTTCAACAAACTCTAAAAAAATTCAGAATGGATTTGGAAAAAACAGTAAATATGAATATATAATTTTAATAAGAGGTAGAAAATGGAAGAAGAAAACACAATTAAAGAGGAACAATCTGCAGAAGTAAAACCCCACAAGCCGTTTAAACGGTATATATTTGCGGGAGTACTGGTATTACTGGCTGTTGGCGGAGGATTTTTTATCCATGATATTTTGAATTATCAATCAACGGATGATGCATATGTAGAAACAACGACTGTACAGGTTGCACCACGTGTAAGCGGTCAGATTACGGATGTTTATATTACAGATAACCAGCCCGTCACGGAAGGTATGCTTGTTGCAAAGATTGATGATGCGGATTATAAAGCAATATATGAAGAAGAAAAAGCAAAATATGAAAGAGTGCTTTTAAATCAAAAAAATGCAAAAGCTGTTTTTACGGCAGCCCAGACAAAAATAGATGTAGCAAAAAAGGATTTGGACAGGTACACAAATCTTTATGCTCAGGGAGCTGTTTCAAAACAAACTTTGGACAATGCGCAGGCAGCTTATGATGCAGCGCAGGCAAACTTGACGCAGGCAGAAGAATCATTATTTTCTCAGTCAAAAGACAAAGTTGCAGATACTGATTTGAAGGAAGCAAAAGCCAGAATGGATCAGGCTGCACTGGATTTGTCATATACAAAAATTTATGCACCGCAAGCCGGAACAGTTTCCAGCAGACGTGTAGAAAAAGGAATGTATGTAAATGTCGGCGCACCGTTGTTTACAATAGTTCCGCATAATGTCTGGGTTGTTGCAAACTTTAAAGAAAACCAGCTTGAGCATATGAAGCCGGGTCAGCCTGTAGCAATCAAAATAGATACATATCCTGGTAAAGTTTTTAAAGGGAAAGTTGACAGTATTCAAAGAGCTTCCGGCGCAAAATCAAGTATGTTTCCGCCTGAAAATGCTGTCGGATCTTTCGTTAAAATAGTTCAGAGAATTCCTGTCAAAATCGTGTTTGATGAAAATATTAATCCGGAGGAATATAACATAATTCCGGGAATGTCAGTTGTTCCAAAAGTAAGAATAAGAAATTAAAATTGTAGTGTAATAAAAGTGAGAGGTGAAGAGTAAAAGGACATTTTTGAAAAGAGAATGTGCTCTTCACCTTTTTTGATAAAGGAAAATACAATGTCTGAAACAACAGTAATAACACAAGAAGAATGGGTGCCGAAGCATAATCCATGGTTAATAATTTTACCGGTAATGCTTGCAACGTTTATGTATGCATTGGATGAAACAGTTGCAAACGTAGCGTTGCCGCATATAGCAGGGTCATATTCCGTCAGCAATCAGGAATCTATATGGGTTCTTACCAGTTATCTGATGGCCAGCAGTATTGTTATTCCGATGATAGATTTTTTCTGTCATTTGATGGGCAGAAAAGCCTTTTTTATGTTTGGTGTTTTTATCTTTACATTAGCATCATTTTTGTGCGGGATTTCAAATTCAATAGGAATGATTGTAATAGCCCGTGCAATGCAAGGTGTCGGCGGGGGGTGTTTGATGCCGATGGCGCAGGCTGTGTGTATGGAAAGCTTTAAGGGAGAAGCAAGAAATAAAGCAATGGCAGTTTTCGGTCTTGTTGTAGTTGTAGCTCCTATTCTCGGACCTGTTATGGGGGGGTGGATTACTGAAAACTGGTCATGGCCGTATATTTTCTTTATAAATGTACCTTTTGGTTTTTTATGTATATTTCTTGCCAAAATATTTTTAGAGGATCCGCCGTATGCAAGAAAACAAAAAAATATTCAGTTAAATAAATGGGGCTTTTTATGGCTTTGTGTTTGGCTTGTTCCGTTGCAGATTGTATTTGACAAAGGTAATGATGCGGATTGGTTTAATGCTCCATGGATTTGCTGGTTGTCTGCAATTGCAGTTACAGGTGCTGTTTTATTCTTTATCTGGCAGGTATGGGGTAAAAATCCGCTGATTAAGCTTGATGTGTTGAAAGATAAAAACTTTCTTTGCGGAACAGGCATGTTGATATTATTGAACGGAGTTTTGCTCGCATCACTTGCAATTTTGCCTCAGTTACTCCAGAATATGCTGGGATATGATGCTTTTACAAGCGGTGTTGCTATTATGCCGAGAGGTTTGGGGGCATTTTTGGCTCTGGCGATATTTGGCGGGCTCGGCGGAAGATTGTCATATAAAACTTACGGAATTATAGGGCTTTTCTGCATGGGGCTTGGCGGTTGGATATTGAGTGAATTGAATCTGGAAATAAGCATGATGAATATTGTCTTGCCTAACTTTATTTTTGGAATCGGGCTTGTTTTTTCTATGATGCCGATTACAACACTTTCCTGTATAACATTGAGAGATGAACAGATGACAAATGCTTCCGGGTTTCAAAATCTTTTGAAGACAATCGGCGGTGCTATTGGAACTTCTCTTGTTGCAACAATGATTTCAAGGCTGTCACAGGTGCACCAGAACGGGCTTGTGAAAAATATGACAGAAGCAAACCCGCATTTTTATGAAAGACTGAATACGTATGCGGCCACATTTATTCATCAGGCAGGAGATATGATTAACTCAACTTATATGGCAGGAAAAATGCTTTATAACCAGTTGATTCAGCAGTCAACATTGTGTGCTTATATGACAACGTTTAAGGTTTTTGCAATTGCCTGTTTTATGCTGATACCTTTGATGTTTATTCTTAAAGGTGAACAAAAAGCCTCGAATTAAACATTAAAAAATACTATTTCCGCCGGTATCCGAGTAGAACCGGCGGTTTTTTATTTTAAGTAAACTCAATTAAGACAATTTCCGGCATGCAAAAAAGTCTTATTGGTAAAATGCTTGTGCCGATTCCTTTTGAAACAAAGAGTTTTTTGCCTTTAACAAGGAAAAAACCGTAAGC
>CALUTA010000106.1 GCA_944323585.1 Candidatus Gastranaerophilales bacterium | reverse complement strand
AAGTAGAATTTCAGCTTAATTTTCTCGCCGTTATAGTATTTGGGCGGTTGTTTGTAATACGGAAGCCGCATCAGCATAAGGTAAACTTCATCATTAACGGTTTTGTTTGAGGATTTGTAAATAAAGTTTCTGTTTATGAGTTTTCCGGTGCTGTCGAGTGAAAATTCAACGGCGCAGTCGCCTGTCCCTTGTATTGCCGTAACATTAAGCTTTGCAAGGAGTGCGCTTCTGATTTCGCCTTTGTATTTTAAAAATTCAGCGCTATCCATCTGCGGCGGCTTTGGTTTTGAAACAGGTTTGGGCTGTGATTGGGCTTTAGTTTCTGTTTTGGGTTTGTTCAAGTTAAGAACCGAGTCCGGAAGCTTGGGTTTTTGCTGAGTTTGAGTCTGTTGCGGTGGCTGCTGCAAAGGTTTGGCAGGCTTTTGCTGCTGTGTCGCAGGTTTAGTCTGCTTTGTCTGGCTCGCCGGCTTTGGTGTCTGTTTTTGTACAGGTTGTGAAGCTGTTTTTACCGGCGCAGGATTTTGTTTTTTTACAACGGGTTGTGTTGTTGTCTGCGGTTTTGACGGTGCTTGAGGTTGTGTCTTCTGCGGCTCAGGTTTTTGTATTTCAGCGGCAGGCTGAGGTGTATACTTTGCGTCATTCCAAAAACTTGCTACATCAGACGGAATATTTTGCGTCTGTTCGGGCTGCGGACTTTGAGTCTTTTGAGGTTTTGCAGCCGGAAGTTTTATGAACCATACTGAAATTGATAAAATTATACAGATTATAAAAAATCCTAACGGAAAAAGCTTATGTAGTTGATATTTTGCAGGTGAACTTTCCTGAATTGCTGACGCATGAGCCGGAGTCTGCCGTACAGGATCCGGAATCTCTACAAATTCGTCGTTTCCGCAGTTGCAATATTTGGGCTTTTCTTTAAATTCTTCCTGGCATTCGGTGCATCTGTACATATTTACCTGCTTTGTTCTGATGAGCCGCATATATGCTAAGGCTCGAAATTTTTATTTGTAAGTTTTAATTTTTTCTATATCCGAAAAATCTCCGGGTGTGCTGAATTTGTCCTGTGTTGAGATGACAAATCCGCCTGTTACATTAGTTATAACACGTTTTGTTCTGGATGGAAAGTTCAGAATCGGCTGGCCTTGATAGCCTAAAATCAACGGTTTTAGATAGTTTATCGCAACTGAATTGTATGTTGACGGGGATGCCCAGGTTTTCAGGTTGGATATTCTGCCTCTTTTGTCTACCGTGAATGAAAATTTAAACGTCGTTCCAAGCGGTGCTGAAATCTGTGTGTCACGCATAATCTGGTTTTGAAGGTTGCTCCGCCAGATGTTCCAGACGATAATTTCCTCCTGCTCTGTAAGCGGGCGGTCTTCTTTGCCAATGTCTTCAATTATTTTGTCGGGAGTTTTTGTGGGTTCAACTGCCGGAAGAACGACTTTTTCCGGCTCTTTGGGTTTTGTTGTTTCCGTTTTTTCCTGAGTTTTTGGTGTTCCGCTGACAATGTCTTTTATTGATTGCGGAATTTGAGCGGTTTTGATATTTTCAGTTTTTTCAACCGGTTTTGGAGCGGAAGTTGTTACTGTTTTTGTTGTGGTTTGAGGTTTGGGCTTAGATGGGGTGATTGTTTTGGTTGTAGTTTTTGCAGAGGGGGCTGTTGTTGTGATTTTTTGGGTTTTAGTTGTTGTGGTTGTTGTTTTTTGAACTGTTTGAGTTTTTTGAACGGGATTTGGCGCTGTTGTTTCAATAATTTTTTCAACAATTTTGGTCTGTACGGGTTCTGTATTAATAATTTGAGTAGTCTGCGCAGGCGGCTTGTGGGTTGCATCAGGATTTTGCGCAAGCTCCGTGTTTGTTATCTGAAAATCACTTCCGGCAAATTGCACAGGCTTATTAATGCCCGGTTTTATAATCCCGACAGCAAGCGTTACTATCATCATTAATATTGCTGTTGTAATCAGATATAGTTTAATCATTTTCTGTCCAATTTAGATATAAGCGAGTCGCAGACAAAAAGTTCATAATTTGTGCGGCTTAGAATATAAGTTTCCGCAATCAGCAGTGCTGTCGGAACTGTTGCCGCAACAAGGCTTATAAATATTCCGCCTAAGTCGGCACCGATTTCCGTCATAAAGAATGAAGTATTCATTGTGAATTCTATAAAAATTATTGAAATCCCTATTACAAAGAATCTTACCCGTTCTTTTTCAAGTGCTTTTGCGTTTTGCAGTCCGAATATGTCCACCCCGTGCGAAAGATAATTTCTGAATCCGTCAAGTTTGATAACATCCGAGCCGCCGACTTTTCTTATGTTTACAAATCCGTTTGTGATAGTGAAGAAGGCAAAAATTATGAGCATTGTTGCCAGAACCAAAAATACCGGAGAAAATCTTACACCTGAAATTCTTATCCAGCCTGCGGCTTCCGGAAAGCACATTGCAAGAGTGTTTGAAACCCCGTATGCAAGAAACGGTGCCGTCAAAATCCCGAGGATTGTTTCCCCGATGCCTTTTAGCTGAAGTGTGAAAATTTTGTCTTTTATATAATTTAATTTAACCTGACCTATGCTGTTTATAAACATTTCTATCCAGCTCTGGTATTTGTTCAGAATTATTTCAAAATCTTCTCTGTATTCGTATTTGTAAAGTTCCATTGAAAGTTTGTGCCCGCTGTATTTGAAATACCCGCACGCAAAAGCAAGAGTTATGTTAATCATTACAAAAAACAGTGAAACCAGAATGCCGTAAACAATTCTGCCGTTCGGATTCATATAATAAATCATGTTTACCGCATAAAATCCGAGCATAAAAAATGTCGGCAGAATTATCAGAAAATTCTGCGCAAATTTTGCCCCCGTAAGAGGTTTTGCAACATCTCTGTTTTGCAGGTATAGAAAAATCCCCTGCTTCAGTGAGAGTGAAACCGCATAAGTCAAAACAGAAAACAGCGCAAGCATTTTTATGTTTACCGGCATATTCATAAATGCTACAGTGTCTGAAATCGGAAGCCCGAGAAGATAATTCGTGATTCCGAATGTCATAACAATTGTGCTTATAATAAGCGCAGTATTCAAAACAATCGAAGCCTTAAAATTCAGCGATAATCTCTTTTTTATATCGTTTATTGCAAAAGCAATTTGTTTGGCAATTGCAATCCGTTCTTTCTCCAGATCCGATTTTCTTTTTTCAAGTTTTAGTTTGACGTCTGTGTTGATGTCATTGCCGTAAAGTTCTTTTATTTCCGTTTGCGTAAGGTCTTTCTGCGCTATATTTCCTACGGTTTCATCGGAGTTTATTTTGATACTTATAAATTCATCCGAGCCCGAGATTTGCAGTTTGCAGAATTTGGTAAGAACAAGTCTGCCTTTGAACGGTTCACCTTTAAAAAGGATGTTTGAATTCTCAAAATTGTTGGTAACAGTGCATTTTTTTTGCCTGTCATCATATTGAACCGTAAGGATAAAATCAAATCCAGTGTTAATCTGAAAATCGCAGTCTGAATTTGAGCCGATAATTATAAAATCTTTTTCTCTGAAAGTTTTTTCCTGATTTTTAGAAGTAATGGTAACGGACATTTGTTAGTATCCTTCCTGTCTGTAAGTTTGTACCGTAAGCGGTTCGGTAAGCATTATCTGAAGCTGTGAACCTTCAATAAGCTGTATTTCCTCCCCGCGGGATGAAATAGCTGAAATTGCTCCGCTTCCGGCTCCGATTGACATTCCGTAAATAAGTGCTTTTGTCGGGTCAGCACCGAAAAGCATTGAAATTCCCGATAATAAAAGCCCTGCCGCTGCTCCGCCTGCAACTCTTTTGGTTATGTTCAATGCTCTTGAGTTGTTTCCTACAATATAAACTTTATTTGTTTTTAACGGGATTATCGCACCGTCCGGAGTCATTACTTCGTCGAACAAAAGCCCTATTTGCCCGTTGCCCATTGCAAAAGAAGCGGATTTTGTATCAACAGCCCTTCCGTTCAGAATGCTTCCGGCCGGTGCAATAAGCTGGCCGTTGTAAATCCAGTCCTGATCAAGTTCGGCGCTGATTCTGTCATTGTTTACTATGCTTTCTGAGCTTATATCGGACAAAAGTGCTGCCGTAAATGATGTTCCGTCAGGTATCATAACAACGCTTCCGGTTAGAATATTTGATGGTTTATGTTGGGTTGTATTGCTGTAAGTCTGCTTTGTGTAGGGATTGTAGGCGCTTTGAGGACCGGATGAGCCGATTTGCGGAAGTCTTACTACATTTGAATTTGGATCATAATTGATATGAGGCTTTGAGTCTGCCGGAATTTCAAGATTTACAATATCAGGATTGTTTATGCTGTTAAATCTTTCCTGCGCTTCGTCACTGAAGTCATAGTTGATTTCTTTCGCATTAACCGGAGAATTGGTCTGCGGCGGAGGTAGTAATGATTGGTCTTTTGATCTTAAGTTTACTCTTACATTGCTGTGTGCAAGATTTGTATAAGCTTCGCCGTAAAAGTAGCTTTTTAAACTTGAATCAATTACTTTACGGTTTTTTAAGTCGTTGTTTTTTAATGTTTTTAAAATGTCTTTGCGTAAGTCTTCATCCTCATTATTAGACATATAATAGAGGTAGCAGTTTTCGTCTTTGTCCGAAACTATGATTACGTAATAATATCCCTTTTGTTTGTTCTCTAAAATATAATAATTTTGATTTTTTATCAGATTAGGAAACTGACGCTTTAAATACGGGGTTAAAACTTTGTTTACAGCCTCCGAGTTTGCATTCTTAATCCTGTACAATTTGGATACATCCGCTGCAAATGTAGAAACTGCCGTAAATAATAGAGTTATTATCAGAACAAAAAACTTTTTCATTATCATCCTATGAAACATTATAGTTGTATGGAAGTTGTTTTGCAACAAAACTTTATATATAATTAACGATTTTGTAAAATTTTTGTTCAGTTCGGTTTTTATATATATATTAGGGAAAAATTATAAAGGAAGAAAATGAAGAAATTAGTTTTGTTGTTAATGTGTTTAGGGATGACAGTATTGCCTGTGTTTGCAGGAGAATTCAGAGTTTATTCATCAAGATCCTATGAGCAGTTGATGAGGCTTAACGGGCCTTCCGTCATATCAATAAACGGTGAAGCGGTCATGCTTCTTGTGGACTTTTCGGGAAGTATGGGACGCTGGCTGCCTGAAGCCCGTGAAGCGTTAGGTTATATTTTGCCGAGAGTTCCGTATAAATCTGCCATCGGCTTGAGAGTTTTCGGAGAAGGTCAGACAGCCGGCACTCAAAATGTTGATGCCTGCAAAGCTTCAAGACTCGTTACCTCTTTTAAGCGCAGCAATCAGGAAAAAATAACTGAAGGTTTAACTTCAGCAAATCTTGGCGGACTTACTCCGCTTGTTTACGGATTGCAGCAGACAATTGATGAAGATTTAAAAAATGTTAATGTTTTTGACAGCAATACTACCCGAAAAAA
>CALUTA010000105.1 GCA_944323585.1 Candidatus Gastranaerophilales bacterium | reverse complement strand
CCTTCACGTGAAGCTGTAACAACTTCTTCAGTATGTTTAGCTTTAGGTGAAGTGAAGATTTTGGTGAATTCAGGAATCAAAGCAGCTCCAAGAGTTCCGCAAGAAATTATGCAGGAAAGGACGAGCCACAAGTTTCCTTCCAAACCGCCGAGCAGCCAGTGGCTTACGCCAAAAGTCATTGCGATTGAAAGTATAGATGTCAACCAAACAAGGTTGGTCAAAGGTTTTTCAAAATCGAATTTTTCTGTTTTTGCTGCGTAAATTCTGTCTGCAACACCGTTAATCCAGTATGCAACAACAGAAGTTACAATCATCAAGAATCTCATTACGAAAATCCAGGTCAACAACTGAACCTGATTTTCAGGCCCTGCAACAGCAAGAAGAATAAATGAAACAAGCGCAACACCTGTTACACCGTAAGTTTCAAATCCGTCTGCAGTCGGACCTACAGAGTCGCCTGCGTTGTCACCGGTACAGTCAGCAATAACACCGGGGTTTCTCGGGTCGTCTTCTTTGATACCGAATTGGATTTTCATCAAATCTGATCCGATATCGGCAATTTTTGTAAAGATACCGCCTGCAACACGAAGTGCAGAAGCACCCAATGATTCACCGATTGCAAAACCGATAAAGCATGCACCTGCAATTTCGCCCGGCACAAACAAAAGAATTGTAAGCATCAAAATCAATTCAACTGATACAAGGCAGACACCGATTGACATGCCTGCTTTCAACGGAATGTTCAATACGTTAAGCGGGTTGCCTTTCAATGATGCAAAAGAAGTTCTTGCGTTTGCAAGGGTATTCATTCTGATACCGAACCATGCAACGGCATAAGAACCTAAAATACCGATTACAGACCAGGCAAGAATAATCAATACGTTCTTCAAAGGCATTCCCTGCAGATAGCCGAAATAGAAAGCTATACACAGGCCAATCAGAACTTCAAGAACCAGCAGGAATTTACCCTGCTGAATCAGGTAAGTTTTGCAGGTTTCAAAAATTGTATTTCCGACATCTGCCATTGCAGCGTGGACTTCCAATTTTTTAATCCGCATAAATTCAATAAATCCGAATATCAAACCGATAACGGAAATTGCAATACCGATCAAAAGCAAATTGTAGCTTGAGAGGCTTGCGTCTTTAATACTCGGGACAACTAAATCGGCTTCACTTGCAAGAGCAGGAGAAACCGCACAAAACAAAGCAGCACAAAGAGCAGCCATTGTTTTGGATGAAAGTAATTTCTTAAACATAAACTCTCCCTCTTTAAATTAAGTCATTACACGCAGATATTATAATTCAAACTAAAATTTATTACAACATTGTAACAATAAATAAAATAAGTTATAATAAGATCAGGAATATAAGAATAGCTTGAAAAAGGTTTATAAATATGAAAAATAATATTGATTATCCGCCATTAGAAGTTTTTTGTACTACATACTTTGATGAACTTCAAAATAGGGAAAAAATTCTTTGTACAGATGAAAATCTAAAACATTTAAAAAAAGAAAAAACTAATGGTGTCTATGTTTTATACAATGCAAATGATGAATTAATCTATGCAGGGGAATCTAAAAATATCTTTGACCGTATTTACAATCATCATAGACGAGGCAACGGATCAGAGCTCCTTAATAAAATCAAGGAGTATAACGAGTTTAAGTCAATTAACGAAGCTAAGAGTTATTTTTCAACCTGCTATATACAGTATATTGAAGTAAAATATGGGCGCAGCGAATTGGAAGAATATATTATTCAAATTAAAGATCCACCCTTCAATAACTACAAAAAGAAACAAAATAAAACTAGCAAGTAACTACAAACTCAAATAAACATCTTCCTGCAGTTTAATTTCAAACTCGCTTCCGGCAGGGATTGAAACCCTTCCGCCTTTATAGCCTATTGAAAATACCGGAGAACCCGCAAAATTGACAACATATGCAACAACCCCGACAACTGTCGGAATCGGAGAAATTATTACACCGACAGGATTTTCCGCAAGCTTTTGTGAGGTCACACGGGTTTTCTTGTAGAACTTGTACCCTTTGTCAACCTGATTTGCAACACCTTTCCAGTACTGGCGCTTGCCTTTTATGTTGTTTATGAAAATCTTTTTGTGATTGGCTTTTGTGACTTTCCCGTGAGCAGAATAAGTACGGCCTTTAAACTGAACGGTTTCAATTGTTAATTCTACAAGTCCGCCGTTACCCGTAATCTGCGGAAGGTGCGAATCTACAACTGATGCAGTGAATACGGTTCCTGCCGGAATTGTCACATACCTCTGGTAAACCGGTGTAAGAGATGTAAAACTGACTTTTGAGCCGGGTTTCAGATAATCAGAAACAAGATTGTTTGATTTCAGGCGGAATTTTGTGCCTTTTTTAATTTTTATAGCAGTAAAATCATCCTGCGTCAGGGTTGTTCCGGGAAGATTTTTATTAACTTTTTTTCTTGAAGGTTCAGATACAACAGGAGTAGTTTTTGGCGGAGTTGTGGTTGTTGAAGTTGTTGATTTGGGTTTTGTGGTTACGGTTTTTGAGGGTGTTGCAGTCTTTGGCAAAGGCGGAAGACTTTCCTGCTCCAGTTTCGAGGGATTGTAATTTTTCCTGATTTCTTCATCCACGGACAGGTCAAGCTGCAATGCCTGCACCGGCATAATTGACAGCATCAGCAATATATAAAGTAACAAAAATCTCTTTTTCACAAGCTCCCCTGAAAATTAATAACGTCAGGCTCGATTCCTGTACGAAATTGTTGAACCTGACGTTATTATAACAAAATTATTTGCTTAACAATTCATTGATTGCTTTAGCGGCTTTTTTGCCGGCACCCATTGCATTAATTGCGTTGGATTCTCCGACAGGTGCAACGTCACCGCCTGCATAAACAGTCGGAATGTTTGTAGCACGGGTTTCGCCGTCAACCGTAATATAGCCTTTTTTATCCGTAATTATTTCAATACCGTCGGCTTCGGCTGAACGCTGAATAATCGGGTTCGGGCCAGTGCCGAGCGCAACGATTACGGTATCAAGGTCAACGGTTTCTATTTTACCGGTCGGAACAGGTTTGCGTCTTCCGCTTTCGTCAGGTTCGCCAAGTTCCATAACTTCCAGCTCAACGGCTTTTACGTAACCTTCTTCTCCGATAATTTCTTTCGGCGCATAAAGGAATTTGAAGATAACACCTTCCTCTTTTGCGTGGCGGATTTCTTCCAAACGAGCCGGAAGTTCTTTTTCCGTACGGCGGTAAATGATGTAAACTTCTTCAAAACCGACTCTGACAGCAGTTCTTGCGGCATCCATCGCAACGTTTCCGCCGCCGAACACGGCAACTTTTTTGCCGACTCTTAAAGGTGTCGGGCTGTCCGGCTGGCCTGCATGCATAAGGTTTACACGTGTCAAAAATTCGTTTGCGGAGAATACACCGTTAAGGTTTTCGCCCGGAACGTGGAGCATTTTCGGTAACCCTGCACCCGAACAAATGAATATTGCATCAAATCCGTCATCTTTCAATTGCTTGAGAGTAATGGATTTGCCGACAACAACGTTAGTGTGGAATTCAACACCCATAGCCTTGAGGTTTGTAATTTCTCTGTCCAAAACAGTACGTGGAAGTCTGAACGGAGGAATACCGTATCTTAAAACCCCGCCGAGTTCATGGAGTGCTTCAAACACAACAACTTCGTGACCTGCTTTTCTTAAATCAGCAGCAGCTGTAATTCCTGCACAGCCTGAACCCACAATTGCAACTTTTTTCCCTGACGGTTTAATTTCAGGCATATCGGCTTTTGTATTGTCGCCGACATATCTTTCCAGCGCACCGATTGCAACAGGAAGTCCTTTTATTCCTAAAATACATTTTCCTTCGCATTGTCTTTCCTGCGGGCAGACTCTGCCGCATACAGAAGGAAGCATACTTGTTTCTCTGATAATTTCACCTGCTTTGTCAAGGTTGCCTTCTTTAATTTCATGAATAAACTGAGGTATTTGAATATTAACCGGACACCCTTTTACACACTGAGGATTTTTACAGTTCAAACATCTTGAAGCCTCAAGTTTGACCTGTTCAGGTGTAAGGTTGCTCTCGACAGGATCAAAATTATGACGTCTTTCCATTTTGTCCTGTTCTATAACTCTTTGTCTTTCTACAGCCATTTTATATCCCCTTCTTATATGTTATGATTTACTATCAACATATAATATTGTAATTAAAAAACAGCACCAATGCAAGAAGTAAATTTCTCCGAACCTGACAGACCAATCCTCTTGCAAAACCTGCTTTTAATAGTAAAATTGCCTTATGAGTATCGAAGAAAAGACACTTAAGACATTAGAATTTGACAAAATACAGGAAAAAGTTTCGCTTTTTGCAAAAACCTCCCAGAGTAAAAAGCTTGCTTTGAATGCTCTGATTTATGAAAAATATGAAGACATTGAAAAGGCTCTTGAATATACAAAAGAGGCCAAAAGCCTTTTAGATTATGCACTTGATATTCCGGTAGGGTTTGTTGCAGATATTGATACAATCCGAAAAAATTCACTCATCAGCTACCTTACACCTGAAGAATTGACTGATGCAGCTAAAACTCTCCGGTCATCCCGACTTGTCAAAAAATTTCTTTCGGACAACTCGGAACAGACAAAAATTCCGCTTCTGATGGAACTTGCAGGCAGACTTATTTCCGCAAAAGATATTGAAGATAAAATCTTTGATACTTTTGATGAAAGTCTTGAAATAAAAAAAGATGCAACTCCCGAACTTAAAGGACTCTGGGCATCACTCGGCGACAACGAAAAAAATCTTAAAAATAAAGTTAATGACCTGTTAAATTCAACGGAATTTTCAAAACATCTTCAGGAAAACATCTACACAACCCGTGATGACAGAATCGTTTTTCAGGTTAAAGCACCATCAAAAAATAAAGTCAAAGGGATTGTACACGACGTTTCTGCCACAAACAAAACCTTCTACATTGAACCCGAAGAACTTATTCCTATTAACAACAAAATCAGAGAAATTCAATCACAAATTCACTCTGAAGAAGTAAAAATTCTGGTTTCACTTTCTTTGCTTCTTAAAGAAAGAATGACCGACCTTAAAATTGCGGAAAGAACTCTCGGTGAAATTGATTTTCATTTTGCAAAAGCTCGATATGCTGCAAGAATTGAGGCGGTAGAACCTGAACTTTCAAAAGAAAACAAAGTTGTTCAATTTGAAAATATGCGCCACCCGCTTCTTATCGGAACGGTAGAACATATTGTCGCAAACGATTTTGAAATAGGAAAAGATTATAAATCAATAATAATTACGGGCTCCAACACCGGAGGAAAAACCGTTACAATCAAAACAATCGGACTGTTTATTCTTATGGCTAAGGCAGGATTTTTCCTTCCCTGCACAATGGCAAAACTCTATCCGTTCAAGAAAATTTTTGCAGACATCGGAGATGATCAGAGCAT
>CALUTA010000104.1 GCA_944323585.1 Candidatus Gastranaerophilales bacterium | reverse complement strand
GCTGCTGTTTTGCATTTTCAATTGCATTATCTATTTTTTCCATTTTTTTGTTGAATTCAGCTTTTTGTTCTTCTTGCTGCTGCTGAAATTCTTCAATTTTCTTAGCTCTTTCAGCTTCTCTTTGCTCTTTTTGCTGCTGGAATTCTTCAAGTTTATTATTTATTGCATTGTTGATTTCTTCTTGTTTTTCCTCGATTGCTTTTTGATTTTCTTCAATTTTTTGGGCTCTTTCAGCTTCTCTTTGTTCTTTTTGCTGCTGAAGTTCCTCAAGTTTATTTTCTATTGCATCATTTCTTTGCTGCTTTGCTTCTTCCATAGAATTCTGAACATCTTCCATCCGGTCATTTAATTTTTGTTCAGTTTCTGTTATTCTTTTTGTGTGCTGCTCCAGAAGCTGATCCATATATGTATCATTTTCATCAGCCAAAACCGAAGTTGAAGCCCCCAGCATTAAAACCATTGACAGAACTAAAAGTTTCTTCATAAACATATCTCCTTTCTATGTTCTTTGATTATACTAAATTAAATCATATTTAGCAATGATTTTTTCAATTCCTGATTTTGCAACGTTAAAAATTTCAAGCATTTGTTTTTCTTCATACGGCGCACCTTCTGCAGTTGTCTGAAATTCTATAATCTTTCCGCTTCCTGTAAGAACAATATTGGCATCCACCTGTGCATGCGAATCTTCTTTATATTCTAAATCCAGACGAACCTCCCCTTCCACAATGCCTGCTGAAATCGCAGCAACAGGTTCAATTATCGGATTTTCTTTTATTAACCCTTCTTTAAGTAAACGCTCGACCGCTTCACACAGCGCAAGATATCCGCCGCAAATACTTGCTGTTCTTGTTCCTCCGTCTGCCTGAATTACATCCGCATCTATTGTTATTGTTAAATCAGGAATTTTTTCCAAATCCAGACATGCTCTTAGGCTTCTTCCGATTAAACGCTGAATTTCCTGAGTTCGACCTGATATTTTCATCCTCTCACGCTGGCATCTTGTATTGGTTGAAGCGGGAAGAAGAGAATATTCAGCCGTCAGCCAGCCTCTTGGATCATCTTTTTCCATCCATTTTGGTTTTCCCGTTTCAACAGAGGCTGTAACAATAACCTTTGTGTCGCCAAATTCAGCAAGAACACTTCCGTATGCATGTTTTGTATAGTGTCCGGTAAATTTAATTTCTCTCAATTCATTATTTTTTCTGTTAGTTCTCATCTTATTATCCTCATTCATAATCCCACATGTAAATCTGTCCGCAGTATCTGCAAACTGCATGTTCATTCATAAATCTTAAATCCGGAATAAACGTATATCCGTCAACCGAAATCTCTATTTCTCCTTTTGCATTATATTTTTGCATAAATCGTCTTTCTCCTTTGTAGTCCGGCGAAAACATCAATTCAAATTTATCAATTGATTTACAATTTTTGCAAATAAACATGAAACCGCCTTTATCCGCTCCTATTCGTCTTTGGATTTTGCACGCTTGATTATTTCCGGATCAAGTTTTTTGGAAGATTTATGCGAAATTTTAGAAGGAACACCGTCTTTGTCGCTCAAACTTTTATACCATAATGTCCAGACAATACTTCTCAAAGGCAGGGTAAACCCGACAACAAGTAAAAACACAATCTGCTGTACAACAGACTTTGAAATATCAAGAGGAGTAATCTGCGCGCCTCCGCCCATTGCAAGTATTGCGTTCACACTGTCAAGAGGTATTGAAGATGCCCAGCCTTCAAGCAGGCCGTAAAATAACTGCGAAATTTTCAAAGCATCAAAAATTACGGATACTCCTATTTCCAGAAAATAATACGTAACAGCAAACAGCACAACCATTACGGCAAGCGTTCTTGCAAAATTACCTTTAATCAGCATCAGGCTTCTTTTGAAACATCCCGACGGAGAAACATCCTCCTCAAACGTAAACACCTGAAAAATCAGGACAAAATAAACAAAAAATATTAAGCCTAACACCCAGCAGAACGGTATTGCGGCAACAAGGGAAAACAAACTGAACAAAAGCCATATACAAATAAATATTCCGGCTCTTTTTGTTACAACGGCATTGTAAGCGGGGAAATCATAAATTTTTCCGGTAGACATGGCAGCCTCTGTCATTGAATTCAAAGCACCGTAAGCCACCAGATAATCCCAGAAAGCCTTCATCCACAAAATAAGCCCCGGCAATGTAATCAGCATCAGACAAATCATAATTGTCATAAAATTGTCCAGCGCAGGAATTTCACGGGTAAGATAATCAAGATTTTGCGTAAATAAATAACTTGTTCCAAATATCCAGAACAACCCTACAAATTGCCCCAAAACCGGAAACAGCATGTAGAGGAAATATTTTTTGAAATGCATACAAAATATCTTCAAACCATCCCACAAAACCCCTAAAACTGTACCGTTCAGCTTATTTTTCGCCATATTCTCTCCTTTATTGTATAATAATTTTATTACAAATATATTTACAAAAACAATGATAAATTACAAAGAATTAATCAAAAATTTTACAGAAGAAGAATTTACCCGAAACCGTGTGAATTTGCATATTCACACGACATTCTCTGACGGAGAAGGAGATTTTGACAAGATTGTAAATCAGGCTCAAAATTTCGGATACAAATATATCTCAATAACCGATCATAATACAATGGACGGTTACAGATTCAGCCAGAATGCAAATTCTTCAATATTAATCCCCGGAGTTGAATTTGATGTATGGTGCGGGTATGTATTTATGCATCTTCTGGCTTACGGCGCTGACAAAGATCATCCTCAATTGCAACCATTCTTTGCCAAAGACAAAAAAGGCACTGAAATGGATATAGCAAGAATATTTTCAACAAGAAACCTGAAAAAACTTATTGAGGCAATACACTCTGCCGGAGGAATTGCAGTCCTTGCGCATCCTGCCTGCTGCTGGTGCATTTCAATGGACAGATTTGTCGGCAAACTCGCACAATTAGGACTGGACGGAATTGAGGTTTACTATCCATACCCGAGACTCCGTGGAATTTTAAAATTCCACAGTGAAAACTCAGTCATAAAAGCGGCTGAAAAATACAATCTTATCAAAACCGGCGGAACAGACTGCCACTCGGCAAATTTAAACTAAGCAGCAGAAGCCTGGCTTTTTAGGAAACTGTCTATAAAAATATCAATATCCCCGTCCATTACAGCTTCAACATTACCGGCTTCACATCCTGTTCTGTGATCTTTTACCATTTTATAAGGATGGAAAACATAGGAGCGAATCTGAGAACCGAAATTTATATCAACGTTTTCGCCTTTCAATTCAGCAAGTTTCTTTTCGTGTTCAGCCTGTCTTATAGCAAGCAGCTTTGACGCAAGAATCTGCATTGCATTTTCTTTATTCTGAAGCTGCGAGCGCTCCTGCTGACACTTAACAACAATGCCTGTCGGCTTATGCAAAATTCTGACGGCCGTTTCCACTTTATTAACATTCTGTCCGCCTGCACCGCCAGAGCGCATTGTATCAATTTCCAATTCTTCCGGAGGTATAGTGATAGTTTTTTCAAAATCCTCAATTATCGGCGAAACCTCAACCGATGCAAAACTTGTCTGACGCTTTCCGTTTGCATTGAAAGGTGAAATTCTGACAAGCCTGTGTACTCCTTTTTCAGCCTTAGCATAACCGAATGCGTATTTGCCTGAAATTTTTATTGTCGCAGACTTAATTCCCGCTTCTTCGCCGTCAAGTTTATCCAGCAAATCAACTTTCCAGCCTTTATTTTCCGCCCAGCGCATATACATCCTCAAAAGCAGGCTTGCCCAATCCTGTGCATCAGTGCCGCCGGCTCCCGCATTTATCGTAAGAATTGCATCAGCTTCATCATATTCTCCGCTCAACATCAGTCGGATTTCAAAGCTGTCGATTTCCCGCTCAACCTTTTGAAGATTCTCAAAACTTTCCTTAATAAGTTCCTCATCCCCGACTTCAAGCGAAACTTCGGCATCCTCTATCTTTTCATTCCACAAAGCAAGAAGTGCCGTATTTTCTTTGATTTCTTTTATCCTTGATCCTATCTTTGAAACCTTTGATTTATCCGACCAGATATCAGGTTTTTGCATATCGGCTTCAAGAGAAAATAATTCTTTCTCTAGTTTAGCAGGGTCAAAGACACTCCTTTATTTTATTATATCGACTTTTTAAATTTGGGATTAATTGCTTTAATTCTGTTTCCATAATTTTAATCATACTATAAAAAAATTACTGTGAACATAGTATGTAAATATTGTATATAATGGTAAAATTGAGTATTATTCAAAATCTAAAAATTATAATAAAGGAGGTTTTATGGCCGGAGGCTTAATTGAAGGGCTTAAAAAATGTTACACAGGAAACAATGTTTTTATAAAACATATTTTTCTTGCAATACTCGGATTAGTAATATCGGTTCCAACATGCATTGCAACTGTAAGTACAAGTGGAAAAGAGGCTGACGTTTATCTTTATATGTTTTTTATAGCACCGTTTCTTGGCATTGTATCAATGATTGCAAGTTTTATTTTAGGATATTATATGGTGCTGTTTATCAGAAACACTCTAAAATTCTGCTTCTGGAAAGAAACTGAAAAAGATGAAACAAAAATCAAAGCGCTTCAAATTATGCCGGAAGTTGACGCAAGTTTGTTTAATATTAACATATTTAAGTGGTTGGCTTTTTGTATTATCTGGATGCTAATGATTATAATTACAGCAATTATACTGGCATTATTTTTTCTAATTCCGGTTCTTATTGTTCCTGCGGCTTTGCTTCTAATCGTATTTATAGTAATATGCTCAATTTCGTTCCCCTATATTCTCTGCAGCTTTATAAAAGATTTTAATATTGAAAAAAATATTAATCCGATGTTATTATTCACATATTTGCCAAAGGTGCTAGGCCCTACAGTTATTTTGGATTTGAAATATTTTGGGTTTGCAATTGCGCTGGGCATTGTCGGATTTATTACCCTTGTTGTATTTGCGGTTATATTCTATTTAGGAGCAGCAATTGCCGGATTAGAGATTGACCTCGCTAACAATGTCGTATTTCTTGCTGCTTTCACAACTATTTATATGTATATCTGTACAGTTCTTGGACTCGCTTATTATTATGCAATAGCGCATATTTATTACGAAAATATCGAAAAAGCTCCTGATGAAAATCAGCTTCAAACAAATAAAGAAATTTAATTTTTATTATTGCCAATTAAAAATGATAAAGCCTCATTAAAAAATAATGAGGCTTTTAATTTGAGGAATTAGTTTTTATAAATTTAATTCTTCCGTCATCTTTAATTTCTACAGGAGTTTTATCATGCTGAAAATGTTTTTTCACACAGTTTGTAAAGTCAAAATCAAATATTTTTTCTGCCCAATCGATTTTATCAAGCATTTTTAAATTATCTTTGCCCATTGCATAATAATCATTTATGACAGTTCTGTAGATTTTGTCTTCTCTCGGATGGTCAATATCTATCTTAGTTTCTTTGCCGTCTTTATCGACAAAATAAAGATCAGAAATATTTCCGTTCTGGTCAATATTGTATCTTAAGCCTGACGGATGAAGAATTCCAGGTTTGTTATTCAAATTAATAACGGATTTTGCCGTAGCCTTAAGAGCTTC
>CALUTA010000103.1 GCA_944323585.1 Candidatus Gastranaerophilales bacterium | reverse complement strand
GTAACCTCAGGTTCTATAGAATTCGACGGCATAGATATCAGAAAATTTGACCTGAAATCTTTAAGAGATAATATTTCCTTCGTATTTCAGGATAATTTTCTGTTTTCAGGCACAATCAGAGATAACATAATGATGGGCAACGAAGGTGCTACAGAAGAAGAACTTGACAGAGCAATCGAAATGGCGCATCTTGACGAATTTATTGACGCTCTTGAAAACGGGCTTGATACCGTTGTCGGAGAAAGAGGAACAACATTATCGGGCGGACAGCGCCAGAGGGTTGCAATAGCACGTGCAATCCTTAAAGATGCACCGATTGTTATTTTGGATGAGGCGACTTCAGCGCTTGACAACAAATCAGAAGCTATCGTTCAAAAAGCTCTCGATAACTTAATCAAAAACAAAACCGTTTTTGTTATTGCCCACAGGCTTTCAACAATTAAAAATGCCGACAGAATAGCCGTTATCAACGACGGTGAACTTGCGGAACTCGGTACTCACGATCAATTAATGATGCTTCCGGACGGAATTTACAGAAAATTATACGAAATGCAGTTTAAGAACAATCAGGAAGAAGCTGTTGTTTAAAAAGAAAGAGGGATTATGGCAATAGAAATTAAACCGATTAATGCGCTTGTTTACAATCAGGATAAGGTGGAAATCAAAGATGTTATCGCACCGCCATACGACGTAATCAGCGAAAAATACCGTGATGAGCTTTATAAAAGAAGCCCCTACAATATCACAAGGCTTATTCTTTCAAACGCGGAAGATCCTTACAAAGATGCCTCAGAAACATTCCTCAAGTGGATTGACGAAAAAGTTCTCATAAAAACAGACAAGCCGGTTATCTTTTATCTGTTGCAAAAATACAAATTGAACGGAAAAGAAATTACCCGCAAAGGTTTTATTGCAAGAAATAAAATCGAAGATTTTTCAACCGGCAATATTCTTCCGCATGAATTTACTATGAGCGGGCCAAAAGAAGACAGGCTTAAGCTTACAAAAGCCTGCAAAGCGAATTTTTCGCAGATTTTTATGGTTTATTCCGATCCTGAAAAACAGATTGAAAAAGCAGTCGATCTTTCGGGCACTCCTTTTATTGACGTGCTTGATGACAACGGAGTCAGAAATACTGTTTGGAAAATCGCAGATGAAAAAACAATTGCCTTAATTGAAAAAGTCTTGAAAGATAAAACTTTACTGATAGCAGACGGACACCACAGGTATGAAACCGCGTTAAACTACAGAAATTTCTTAGGTGAAAACGCAGGTGAAGCCAATTATGTAATGAGTTATTTTACGAATATGGATGATGATTTGCTCATATATCCGACGCACAGAATTATCACAAAGTGGATTGAGCCGTATGTTTTGCTTGAAACCGTCAAAAAATACTTTGATGTCAAAGATTACACGTTCACAGGAGCAAACAAAGCCGAAGTAAAGCAAGAATTTCTAAAAGCTATTGAAAAATCATCCAAAGACAAAATTACAATGGGGCTTTATATGAAAAACGTCAACAAATTCTATCTTCTGACACTCAGAGAAGATGTAAACTCAATCCTTGACGAATACAACGTGCCTGATGAACTTAAAACCCTTGACCTGACGGTTCTTCATAAAGTAATACTAACAAAAGAACTCGGCTTTACGGAAGAAGAACAAATGGCACAGGATGGCATAAAATATATAAAAGTCGAAAATGAAGCCTTTGATATGATTGATCTTGGCAGGGCCGAAGCCTCATTTATTATGGCATACCCGAAAATCGAAGATATAAAGCGAATTTCAAGCGCAGGATACAGAATGCCGCAAAAATCGACTTACTTTTATCCAAAACTTCTGTCTGGTATTGTTATAAATCCGTTACAAAATTAACAATTCAGATAAAATTCAGGCAATTTTTCCCCTTAAAAATACTTTATATAAATAAGAGGAAATTAAGGGGACAATTGTTTTGGCATTTGAATTTTTACATTTTAATAACTTTTGCGGATTAAACCTTGGCGGATTTGCGATGCCGCAGATTTTTTCTATGCCGATGAATTTTGGGATGCCGCAATTGCCAAACATTTCATTATTTTCATTCTTCACCCCTCAGCCTGCAGGTTTGAGGCCTGATGTAAAATCGCTATACAAAGAAGACATTTATAATGAACTTTATCCGCAAACAACAGGCACCCGCTTTGACAGCAGCAATTTTATGAACCTTAATATAATGGATGTGCCTCTTAACGGCTTTACACCGGTTAACTATGTAATTCAGCCGATGAAGTTTGACCTGCCGTCTTTTAATATTTCCACTCTTGCAAAAACAAGAAACCCCTCTTCAAAATCAAATTATTCTTTTGCCCCCAAAACAACAACGACGCTTGCCGAAGTAGAAAAAATTTACAATAAAGAAAAGGGCAAAAAATTAGCGGAAGAAACAATAGATGGACTAAAATATGCCCAGAACGGATACTGTGCAAGAGCCGTAAAAACAGGTATAGAAAAATCCGGACTCGGCTCATATCAGTCAGGCGATGCCTATCAAATGCCGTCAATTTTAAGTCAAAACCGCAACTTTAAAGAAGTTAAAATAAAATCAGACGATTTAGACAAGCTTCCGGCAGGATGCATAATCTGCTATGCTCCCGGAGATTGCAATTATGACAGCCGATATGGACATGTAGAAACAACAGACGGCAATGGAAATGCCATAAGCTTTTTTGTCAATGATAATATCAAAAAATCAGACAATGTCAGAGTATTCGTCCCCGTTTAGGATCCAGACGCTTATATTCACTCAAAAGATATGTAATTCTCACTTTTAAATCACTTATTGTTCCGTCATTTTCAATACAGTCATCACACAAAAGCAGTTTATCAACCTGCGACATTTGCGCACTTATTCGAGTTGAAGCATATTCTTCAGTATAACCGTCACGTTTAAGAAGACGTCTGTAACGATACTTATCCTCGGAGAAAACCAGAATTACTTTATCAAACATATATTGCATTTCAGCTTCATAAAGCTGTGGGACAGAAACAAACACAACCGTTTCATCTTTGTGTTCTTCAAAGAATTCATAAATTTTAAGTCTTACAAGCGGATGAAGGATAGCCTCCAGCTTTTTTAGCATTTTTTTATCATGAAAGACAATTTTTCCAAGCTTTGGTCTTGAAATGTTTCCGTTATTATCTAAAATATCATATCCCTTGAAGGCTTTAATAACTTCTGACTTAATATCAAGGAATTCACCACCTTTAAACTCCGGCAGAGTTTTTTTGCCGGACAGAAGATCATGAGTTACATCATCCGTATTCAAAGCCGAATAGCCCCAGGATGTTAATATTTTTTCTACTGTTGACTTGCCTGCAGCAATATTGCCTGTAATAGCGACCTTAATCATTTGCATTCACCTTACTTAAAAAATTTTTCAACTCTTTAACCTGCTTCGGCTTAATCGCCTTAACTTCTCCACGCTTTAAGCCTTCAAGAGTAATAACTCCGTGTTGTATTCTTTTTAATGTTGTAACCTCATGCCCGAAATATTCAAACATTTTTCTGATTTGCCTGTTCATTCCCTGATACAGTGTAATTTGCATATACGTATGTTTTTTATCCGCCTCGAGAACAGTTATATCCGCATAAGCCTTTTTACCAGGCTCAATCTCTATTCCGGCAGCCATCTGCTCCAACTCATGCGGATGTACAACAGAGTCAACCGATACAAGATAAACTTTCGGAATTTTTATAGAAGGGTGTGTAAGCTGATTTATCAAATCACCATCGTTTGTTAATATCAAAAGACCTGTAGAATCTTTATCCAGACGGCCGACAGGCTTTAAATGATTCAAATTTTCGGGCAAGATGTCATAAATCGTTTTTCGTCCCTTTTCATCATCAGCAGTTGTTATGTAACCTGCAGGTTTATAAAAACGGTAATATTCATGTTTTACCGGTCTTATAAGCTGCTGATTAACAACAACTTTGTCTTTATCCTGCACAAGAAATCCCAGCTCCGTAACCTTTTTGCCGTTTACAAAAACAACGCCGCTCTCGATAAGTTCATCAGCCTTGCGGCGTGAACAGAGACCTGAAGATGCAATAAACTTGTTTAAGCGGGAAGCAGACATTCAACCTCCTTCTTAAACACTTCAGACAAAATATCCGGCATTCTCCTGAACAATTTACCGGAAGCCCTGCTTATCGCTACAACTTCCACTTCAGCCTCAATAAAAGTTTTCAAAGATTCTTCCGATTTAATAGTCTGATGGAATGTAACCGAAAGGCCGTTGAATTTGGTAACAGAAGTTTCAATAATCAGGTTATCATTAAGTCTTGCAGAAGACTTGTAACGGACATTTAGGTTAACAACAGGCAGAACAATATCCTGATTTTCAAGATCAACAAGGTTATGCCCTGTCATTTCGCACCACTGCACCCTGCCCATTTCAAGCCATCTGAGATATGATCCGTGCCAAACAACACCGTAAGCATCAGTATCAGAATAATAGACTTTTTGTGTTAAATAATTAATCGTTCCCATAGACATATAATACCATAGATTACATGATTAGAAAAGGAGGTTAATAAAATGAAATATATTTGCAGATTATGCGGCTACATATATGATGAAGAAAAAGAAGACAAGAAATTCAGCGAACTTCCGGAAGATTGGACCTGCCCGCTATGCGGAGCTGAAAAGTCTGAATTTGAAGAAGTTTAAACAAGTGTAAAAATTCATCCATCAAAAGGCAATAAAAAATCTTGACATGTTTTATAAAAGCGTGCCATGTCAATGAATATCACAACAAATCCGAACCTGCAAAACAGGTATTATCTAATGAACAGCTTCGAGCGATACCCGGTGTCCTATATGGAGCCGCAGCGAGAAGAACTTTCTGATGACACAAAAAGTATTTTGACATTCGGAATACTGCAGGCGATGGCTGGTCTTTTGCAGAAAGCTTCCAAATGGTGCGGACAAAAACTTATGCAGGGAAAAGAGTTCACAACAGAAACCAACGTAAACCAAATTGCAAACAGTATGCTCGCCGATAACGACCTGAAAGGTAAAATTGCAGTTGAATTCATTAACAAACAAAATATCAAAAAAATCGCATCCAGATATTCAAGGGGAGGCAACATATTAAATGAACTTATTCCTGTCGCAAACGGAGAAAACGCTTTTTATGCGGACAGTCTGAAACTTGCAGTGGCCCCGAAAAACAAGCCCTCGCTAATTCTGCATGAACTCGGACACGCTATAACAGCGCATAAAGGGAAATTTATGCGCTTTATGCAAAAATCGAGGGGAAAAATAGCCAATCTTCCGCCGGCATTACTGTTGATAAATCATTTTTTAAAAAAAGACACAGGTGAAAAGACATTTATAGACAAATACGCAGGTTTAATAGGTTTTGGCGCATTTTTGCCAACGATATTGGAAGAAGGCCTTGCATCCATTCGCGGAATTAAAGCTGCAGGAAAATTTAAAAAGACAGTGGACAGCAGCATCAATTTAAAACCCTTAAAACGGAATTACGGATTTGCCTGGCTGACATATTTGATTGCAGGAGTGTTATTTGGCATAAGCACCAAAATAGGGATAATGGACGGACGAAATCATCAATAAATAATATTGACTTGAAGAAATGTTTGCCCTAGAATGGACTTGAGCGCAAAAGTGCCTC
>CALUTA010000102.1 GCA_944323585.1 Candidatus Gastranaerophilales bacterium | reverse complement strand
CCTGCTCTTGCAAGCGCAGTTCCTATATTTGCACTGGTTGTTGTCTTGCCTACTCCGCCTTTACCGGAAGTAATTACTATAACTCGACCGCTCATTATTTCTCCTTTTAAATTATTTACTTTTAAAACTTGTGAACAAGCTAAGAGGCTTCATGCAATTTATAAATCACTATATGTTTTCGGCTTACTCTAGCTTCTTCGGGGATAAAAGAATCCGTTTTTTGAACATAAGGAACATTTACGGTGTCAGGACGACGAGCAAAAACATCGCCTATTCTAAGCTGAATTGCATTAAGTTTTAGTGCACGTATACGAGAATAATTGTTGCCGTCAGACCCTGCCTGCGCAATTCCTCCAAGAACCCCCCATACGGTAATATCACCTTTTGCGATTATTTCAGCACCGGGATTTACATCACCTATTATAACAATATTCCCTTCTGACTTAAGGCTTTGCCCTGAACGCAAAGTTCTTTGAATATAAAGTGTCGGAAGCTTTTCAGCTTCTTTCATATGTTGTCTTAGTTCGCTAAGTGTTTCTTCGTCATCAGCATACTCATCAGTAGTAATATGTTCTTCTGAACGAATTTCTTCTTTTATTTCTTCTTCTTCCGGGTAACGTTCTTCAAAATCGCCTTCACCGAAAATTTTGTCAAGTGCGCTTTCCAGTTCCGGATTTACATTTTCATCAGCATTCCCTTCATCATTAAATTCAGGTGCTTCTACAGTATTTTCCAATTCATAAAGAGATATTCCGAGTCCGGTTGCCGCTTCCTTTGTTTCATCAGACACCGTTGAAATATACGCAAGATTGCTGTCCATTGATTCTATCAATGCTTTTACGCTTATTAATTGGGATTGATTAAGACTGACTTCTCCCAATTTCAGACAAATATTTTTTTCTTTTGCCTCCGGCAAATCCAAAATTCTGCTAAGTTCATAGATAATTTCAGAAGTCTTTTTGGCGTTGCTCAAGTCAACGATAAAACCGTTTTCAATATATCCCTTATCCATACTTTTCCTTCCGCTAATCCGGTCAAAATCTTTGCGCCGAATAATTTAATTAATAACCATTATAATTAAAAAAAGGTTATTCATCCATGACAATACACGAAACAATTTTTATCTGCAACTTTTAATAAAAAAATTGTAATATTTATTTAAATCACACTTCACACTTACACAAACGTATCCAAATTGACCCGTTTTTGCGCAAGTCTTACATTAAGATCCGATTTTGTAATAGCACCATCTCCGTTTACATCAAGACCTTTGTTGCTGTCATAATAGTCTTCACCGCTTCTTGTCAAAACTTCTTTTTTGGCTCTTGCCGGAAGGAATGTTACAGCATACAAATCTGCTGCTGTCAATTTTCTTCCATTTGGAAGTCTGCCCTCATTCATTTTGTAATACTTTTCAACCAGATCAAGCTGATCAATTGCACTCATATTTTCAATTTTTTCAACGGTTAAATCAAGCCCGTAACGGCTGTTTAATGCAGGTATTGCACCGCTTTTTGTAAATTGAATTAAACCGACAGCAGTTTTTTCGCCATTTTTATTTCTGTAAACAGCATCCGGCTTCAAGCTTGATTCTGAATTCATAACAGCAAGCAAATCCTCATAGTCACAATTGATATTTTTTGCGACCTGCTTAACTTTATCCAAAAACGCTCTGTTCAAATAATTTCTGGCAAAAGTCGAATAAATAGGTCTTGCATCCGGATAAACAGACGAAACAAAAGATTTTGAAACAGAAGGTGCCCTTTTGGCAGACTTCAAATATGCGCCGCTATTTTCAGAAATATCAAATCCGGCAGTAATAGCACCGAATACCGGATAATCATTCAGGGAATAATCAACAGGTTTATACGCATACCATCCGTCATTAAGACTATCATAAGATTTCATTGCATAATCAGGAATATTCCATGCTGACATAGAATAGGTGTTATAGTTATTGTAACTGTTGTAAGTGTTGTAATAATACGGGTTGTAAGACGGCATTGCATAAAAACTTCCCCCTTCCCGGAAGTTATTATTAAAAGCCTGCACAGCCATATTGAAAACAGAAAAAGGATTGTAATAAGAATATGTCATAATAGGCATAAAACCGCCGTAAAAGCAGCCAAAACCCGCATTCAGCATATTCAAATTATTCATTCCTATAAAACAATACGTCATAACTTTCCCTGAGTCCCCGTTATATCTATATAAAGTATTTTTCTTGAAAAAAATTTACAAAAAAAAAGATTTTGTAAAAAAATATTAATAATCTGTATTATTAACTTATGTAAAAAAATATTTTTATTGTATTATTTTATTAAGGTAAAAATAATTATGTTCAATGAAACAAAGACACACGAGATTACTGTAGACGTTGTAATATTGACAATTAAGAACGGATCTTTGCAGGTATTGCTTGTAAAGAGATTGAATGAACCCTTTAAAGACAAATGGGCAATTCCCGGAGGATATGTACGACTGTCCGAAAATCTGGATCAGGCGGCTGTACGAGTCCTTAAAGAACGTACGAATGTAGATAATATTTATCTTGAACAGCTTTATACATTCGGCGACCCGCTCAGACACCCTAATTCACGTGTTATTACCTGCGCTTATTTTGCGCTTGTAAGATCTGAAGATATTGAAATCGTATCGTCACCGGAAGTCGGCTGGCATAAAATTTCCGATTTACCTCCGCTTGCTTTTGACCACAAAGAAATCATTGAATATTCACTGAAGCGCACACGTGAAAGATTGGAAATTTGTCCGGTTGCTTATCAGTTATTGAATGAAAAATTTACCCTTACGGAAATGCAGAAGGCTTATGAGTTGATTATGGACAAAAAGCTCGACAAACGTAATTTCCGCAAAAAAGCACTTTCTACAGAAGGGCTTATTGAACTGGATGAATACACAAAATCATCCTCCAAAAGACCGGCACGGCTTTATACTTTTGAAAATATCAAACTGAATTCAAAGCGTGCACATTTTATTTCAAATAAAAAGGAGAAAAAATAAAAAATGGTTACATTTATCTGGACAATCCAAATTATATCAGCACTGCTTTTGATAGTCCTTATACTTCTTCACTCACCTAAAGGCGACGGAATTGCCGGAATGGGAGGTGCATCACAGATTTTTTCATCACAAAAAAGTGCTGAAAAGGGTCTTAATAAAGTAACCGGCATAATTGCTGCCGTATTTATTGTATGCACATTTCTTCTCGGATACGGAATTATTAAATAAAATCCGGAAATATTTAATACGGAGCGCATATGAGTGAACGATTTTCACGCAACGAATTGTACTGGGGGGCTGAGGCCCAAAAATTATTAGGGACAAAACACGTTGCAGTATTCGGGCTTGGCGGAGTCGGAGGTTATTGCGCAGAAAGCCTTGCAAGAGCCGGGATAGGCAGACTTACAATCGTTGACTTTGACAAAGTTTCAGAATCAAACATCAACCGTCAGACAGCGGCTCTCACATCCACAATTGATAAAAAGAAAACAGATATTATTGCGAAAAGACTCATTGACATAAACCCAAAGATTAAACTGAACATAATTGATGATTTTTACATAAACGAAGCAGGTCTTATTGAAGGTACAGACTTTACTGCCGATGCAATCGATACTCTGAGATCCAAAATTTCGCTTCTTGAAAATTGTTATCGTGCAGGCATTCCTGTCATAAGTTCACTGGGCGCCGGAAACAGAATTGCGCCTGAAATGCTTTATATCTGTGACATCTCGGAAATCGAAAACAAAAATGCACCATTTATTTCAAACTGTATTTATCAGTTGAAAAAACTCGGAATTGAAAAAGGGATTACGGTTGTTGCAAGCAGGGAAAAACCATATTCAAGAGAAAAAATTTCGACAAAAGAAAAAATTACAACAAAAACCGGCGAAAAGATTGAATTTACAAAAATTACACCGGCCTCAACACCTTTTGTTGCAAGCTGTGCCGGAATTTTTATGGCATCATATATAGTCAGAAAACTTATTGAAGGGATTAAATAATGACAAACATCTTAGTTACTGGTGCATCTAAAGGAATAGGCAGAAGTATTGCGGAAGGAATGCAAACACTCGGCAGCGTATTTGTTTCGGGAAGAAATGAGGAAGCCTTAAAAAGTATTACGGCTAAAGATTACTGCATCTGCGACCTTGCACAAACTCCTGAAATTCTCGGCGATTTTATAGAAAAAAATAACATTGATATCCTCATAAACAACGCAGGAGAGTACATTTACGGTTCAATTGAAAAAATGACGCTTGAAGAAATTGAAAGAATTCACCGCACAAACCTGATTGCGCCGGCATATTTGATATCACGTGCTGTTCCATATATGAAAAGAAATAAATTC
This sequence comes from Candidatus Gastranaerophilales bacterium, assembly GCA_944323585.1. GTDB lineage: Bacteria > Cyanobacteriota > Vampirovibrionia > Gastranaerophilales > Gastranaerophilaceae > Scatenecus. Next base: position 1,351 of record CALUTA010000102.1, on the reverse strand, counting down.
GGAAGAATAATAAACATAGGTTCAATTTCGGGTGTGATGGGAGAAGCAAATGCAAGTCTTTATTCATCCTCAAAAGCCGGACTTTTAGGACTTACCAAAGCACTTGCGCTTGAACTTGCGGAATTTAATATTACAGTAAACACGATAAACCCCGGCTGGGTTGATACGGAACTCGGCAATGAGTCAATCGAACAGTCAGAATTTACAAAAGAAGAAATCATTGATTGTATTCCGCAAAAAAGATTTGTAGCTCCCGAAGAAATCACAAATCTTGTAAAATATCTTATTTCAAATGAAGCAAGAGGTATTACAGGGCAGGGGATTAACCTCTGTGCAGGACTCAGTGTCGGTATTTAATCTGTTCAGCCGGTTGTTGCTTTCCCAATTTCATTCACAATAAAACTGTCTTTACAACATCTGCTGCAGAAATCTTTAAGCAATCTAAAGATTTGCAGGTTGTCTGGCGTCTTTCCCACAGGCACGGTTTAAGCGGACAGTTGTCTTTTGCCTTTATTGCCGTAACTAGATTTGACTGTGGGATTAGCTTTTTATCATCAGTAGGGCCAAAAATTGCATAGGTTTTTGTCCGCATAGCAACCGCCACATGCAATGGCGCAGAATCAGAGCAGATAAATTTTTCAGCTTTGCCGATTAATACAGCCAAATCCTTAATATTTTTTGTTTTGCCGTAATAGTTTTCAAACAATTCATTTGACTGAACGTTTTTAAGGATTGCATCAATACATTCCTTATCGTCAGGGCCGCCTGCTAGGATAACTTTTTTCCCTTTTTGCAGAAGCATATTAATGGTTTCAGCCCAGATTTCAGGTGTGATTGTTTTAATCATACCTTTCTTAACACTTAAACGGCTGACTCCGGGGTGAATAAGTATGGAATTCGGAATTTTCACCTGAGGCGGAACGTTGATTGCAGGAAGTTCAGTTTTGCAGTCGGTTATGGCCGAAACTAAGTCGTGATACATCTTGCAGGCATATTGATTTTTATTTAATTTTACCGCTTTTGTGAGTAATCGCCGGCTCAAATCACCCGTATCATAGCCGTAACGCTCTTTGATTTTTGTCATATAAAGGAGAACACTGATAAGCTTGTTTCCGCCTGAAGATATGACTATATCAAACTTTCCGGCTCTTGCCTTACGGACAAGTTTCAAAAGTTCAAAGTATTTATTTTTCCCCTTAACATCAACCAGAATCAAATCATCAATAATATTTGTCAAATCTTTCACTGATTTGCTTCGAGGCTCAAGGGCAAGTGTAATTTTCGAATTCGGAAATTCTTTTTTCAGAGAAATCAGCGAGGGAAGAAAAAATATTTCATCACCTATTCCGCC
>CALUTA010000101.1 GCA_944323585.1 Candidatus Gastranaerophilales bacterium | reverse complement strand
ATTTCCTGTACGCTTTACTTTTATCTTTTAAAATGCCATAATACCTTTATGCAAAGCACCATAGAGAAAAAAGCTGCGGCAGCACTGTCAATAATTTCAAATGCCGTAATTATAATTCTAAAACTTGTTGCAGGAACGATTTCCGGAAGTATAAGTATTATATCGGAGGCAATTCATTCATTAAGTGATTTTCTTGCGTCTGTGCTGACATTTTTTGCTGTTATGAAGTCGTCAGAGCCGGCAGACAGCGAACATCCATTCGGACACGGAAGATATGAAGATATGTCCGGATTTATTGAGGGCGGTCTTATTATCTTTGCTGCATTTTATATTGTCTTTGAGGCCGCAAAAAAAATTATTTCAGGCACATCAATGGAAACCGAAACCACCCTCGGCATTATTGTTATGGCTATAGCGGTGGTTGCAAATTTTCTTGTCAGTTCTTACCTTTTTTATGTGGGCAAAAAGACTAATTCCATTTCATTACTGGCAGACGGCGAGCACTTAAGAACAGATATTCTGTCGTCACTCGGGGTGCTTTTGGGGTTGGTACTGATAAATTTTACCGGAATCTCTGTTTTAGACCCGCTGATTGCTATTCTGGTTGCTTTATTCATTTTGAAAGCCGGATTTTCAATTTCAAAAACGACTCTCAACAATCTTCTTGACGGGTCTTTACCGCAGGCGGATCTGGACAAAATAGAAAACGTGATTAAAGAAATGGAAATAGAAGGCGTAATCAGTTATAAAGACTTAAAATCCAGATGCGCAGGCCCTGAAAAAATGATTGAAATGACGCTGATTTTTCCAAAAGATATGACTATAGAACACTGCCACGACATCTGCGACATAATTGAGGCTAAAATTAAAGAGCAGCTCGGCGGGATTTGTAATATTTCGATTCATGCTGAACCCGAATGCGCCGGATGTGCTCATGCGATTAACAAATAATAACAACGCAATTATCCATTTACGGACAGAACAGTCATTAAGAAAGAAAGTCTCAAAGAATCCGACTTTTTTATCCAAGCCATTTTGTCATCACGAATTTATTTCAGGATCCCGAGGAGATTCTGAAACAAGTTCAGAATGACAGTGAAAGACAAAATGGCTTATTGTTGTTTTTTGTCATTCTGAGGGCAAAGCCCGAAGAATCTTTAATTACAGGCTCAGAATGACATTTTTCTATTTTTGTGTACGTCAAGAGATAATTACAAAAACAATATATTAAACTTTATCCGGCTGATTTCTGTATCTCATATAGAAAAAGAACAAAATTAAAAATCCCGTAAAGGCAAACAAAACTCCGGGAACAGCGGTATATTGATACCCGAGTCCGAAAGTTACCGGCAGTCCGCCAATGTAAGCACCGATTGCATTTCCAAGGTTGAATGAAATTTGAGAACAAGAGGCGCCGAGCATTTCGCCTCCTCTGGCATTTTTAATCAAAAGCACCTGCTGAGGGGCAGAAACCGCAAACAAACAGGCAGTACAAATACACATCAAAATCACTGAAACAACAGGATTTGACGAGAAAAAGAAAATTCCAGCAAGTGCAATTGCCGCAAGCAGCTGGGTAAATCCCGCAACTTTTGACGGCGAAAATTTATCGGAAAGTTTTCCGCTGACAATATTTCCGACACACATGCCGGCGCCTGCAAGAATCATCAAAAGAGAAACGTACTTAGGCTCAATATGAGAAACTTTTACAAGAAGCGGATTTATATAGCTATACCAGCAGAATATTCCGCCGTTGCCGAGAATTACGGCAAAAATCAAAAGCCATGGCGCAAGGGATTTAAAAATTTTGAACTGACCTCTAAATCCCGTATCAGGCAAAGGCTTGATTGACGGAATAAGTTTTAAGACAGAATAAAGCACCGCAAACCCGAACAATCCGATAAGAAGAAATGTTATTCTCCATGAAAAATTATGGCTTAAAAATGTTCCGAAAGGTATTCCTCCCAGATTTGCGACTGTCATTCCGGAAACCATTGTCGCAACAGCCTGATTGCCTTTGTCTTTGTCCGAAAGTTTGTCGGCGACAATTGCCCCGACTCCGAAAAACGCACCGTGCGGAAGTCCTGCAATAAACCTTAATGCGCAAAAGATATAATAATTTCCGGCAAAAGCAGACAGCAAATTCGCTGCCGTAAAAACAGACACAAGAACAATCAGAATATTTTTAAGCGGTTGTTTTCGCCCGAAAATTACAAGCAAAATTGACCCGAATACAACTCCGAGTGCATAAAATGATATAAAATTGCCCGCAGACGGAATTGATACATTCATAGTTTTGGCAACATCCGGAAGCACTCCCATCATAACAAATTCAGCGAGTCCGAGCCCGAAAGTGCCCATCGCAAGGGGTAAAAGACATTTTGATTTGCGCATTAAAATTTATCCTCCGCTATTTTCCGCAAAACATTATATAATAAACTTTTTTTTGCACAAAGTCTTTGGACAATTATTTTTCGTAATTATCCATTTGCAGACACGAAAATAAAGTAAAGTTGTCATTCTGAGCCTGTAATATCAGATTCTTCGCTCCGCTCAGAATAACAGAAAAAGCTGGATTCTTTCGGGCTTTGCCCTCAGAATGACAGTTAGGCGAAGAATCCCATTACTGTTCTGTACGTCAATGGATAATTGCATTTTTTTTAAATGCTTTATGTTTTATCAAAAATAGGGTATTATATATATAGAAGAGATATTTTTTTGAAAAGGAATTTACATATGAAATCAGTTAAAGAAGTTTCAATAGAATCTAAAATATTAAAACGGCTTGAAAAAAGTCCTGTCTGCCTTGAACTTGTAAATTATCTGTTTTCTGATGAAGAATTGCAGGAGATGCAGGATTATGCAAACACAGTATCAATCAAGCGTTTAGGATACAATGACCACGGGCCGGTTCATATGAGGCAGGTTGTCGGCAATGCCATAAAAATGCTGAATATTCTTCACGACAGCGGGATTAAAACCTCGCTTGAAGCAGAAGAAACCGGCACCTTTGAGGACAGCATGTGCGCCGTAATTCTTGCAGGCCTGATGCACGATTTAGGCATGATGATAGGCCGCCAGGGACATGAAGATATGTCTGCAATGCTTGCGCAGCCGCTGATTGAACGTGCTTTGAAGCATATTTTCCCTGACAATCTTCACAAACGGGTTGTTATTAAATCACTTGCAACCGAGGCAATTGTCGGGCATATGTCCACTAAAAAAATTCACTCAATAGAAGCCGGCATAATTCTTATTGCTGACGGATGCGACATGACAAAAGGCAGAGCACGTATTCCGATGTCTATTAATAAAACCCCGCGTGTCGGAGATATTCATAAATACTCCGCCAACGCAATCAACCGTATCGGAATCCACCACGGAGAAAGAAAACCCATTAAAATTGACGTTGAAATGTCCGGAGATGTAGGCTTCTTTCAGGTGGAAGAAGTGCTGCTTACAAAAATTGACTCAAGCCCCGCTAAACAATACGTTGAACTTTATGCAGGAGTTGAAGGGCAGGAGCGCAAGTGCTATTTGTAAACCTAAATTCAAAAATGCGGATTTGCATTGCATAAGCTTTCAGACAGTAAGTTCCGCTGTTTGAAACCGGATTACTTTTGAGAGATTTTCAAGGCTCAATTCTACCTGATAACCGATTTTACCGGCACTAAAAATTATTGTCCGGAAATTTTCGGCAGATTTGTCAATCGTTGTTGTAAAAAATTTCTTCATCCCGATAGGCGAACAGCCGCCGTGGATGTAGCCTGTAAGAGGCAAAAGCTCTTTTGATTTCAACATATCCACAGCCTTTTCGCCGACTGAATGCGCTGCTTTTTTTAAGTCCAACTCCTCCGCAACGGGAATCATAAAAACATAATATTTCTTTGATTTTGAAACCGTAACAAGCGTCTTAAACACCTGAGATGGATTTTGATTAAGAACTCTTGCGACTTCCACTCCGCTTATCGCATCAGTGTCTGCGTAAGTGTAGTGTTTATAATTTATTTTTAATTTGTCCAGCATCCGCATTACATTTGTTTTATATTCCATAAAACCTCTCAAGATTTATTTATTTTTCAACCTGTCTTCTCAGCCATTCCATAATAATCCCGACAAGATATTCCTGCTGATTTTGGGTTAGAGGAACGTTTTTCTGAAACTTATGCCACTTATTTATGCACCCTCTGCAGCAGCAAGCCGTTGCGTGCTGTGCCGTAAAAACAGGATGTCCTTTTGTAGGAGTTTGTTTGCCGTCATTGTGCGGATTTGCAGGCGCAACCCGTTTTGCTATAAAATCCCGTGCGTGGCTTTCTATTGTTTCAAAACCTTTGCTCAGAAGATACTCTCTGTCCTTTTCTTTGAGCTTAAACCGGCTTCTAAACTCCGATTTTTTAAGTTTCTCAAAAATTTCCTCATACATACCATCAGGTTAGCACAAAATTTGTAAATTTTTAGTAATTTTTGCGCAAAAAATATATTTTACGGATTTAAATTTAAATACAAATAAATAAAAAAGGGAAATTATATGGAACCAACATTTACCGGAATTAAAAATATAGGTTATCTTAAAACATCATTCGACCATGCAGCAATGAGTATTATAAAAGACACAGACAAAGGCTGGCAAAGAATTAGCCGCATGCCAGGGTCCGATCTGGGGCTTGAGGAAAGTTATCTTTTGAATGTACAGCTTACTGATGATTTTAACGGCAAGCATTATACCGAATTTACCAACGCATTAAAAAAAGCCCGTCTGCCGTTTTCTGAATTCAAAAATCCGGTAAATAAAAACTTTTTAAACTTTTTTATTTCCCGTGAATTCTACAAAGAAAACGGCCGTCCGTTTAAGGATACCGAATTTATAGTGAATGGCAAAGATCTTAAACTTGAAGATAAAAATCTTTCATTTTTTTCATATATAGCAAAATTAATCAGAGGAATTGCACAGAAACCTTCAAAAGAATTTATTGTGAACAATGACTATCTTGACAGCGAATACTTAAGCAAAGGCTTATGCTTTGGGGATGATTTGTATGCTATATTCGGAAAAGATTACTACGATGAAGTCAGAGCAATCCATAATCCGCAAACAGTTAAAGAAGGCGCAAAAGAAATTGACAATATTATAAACACAGAAATGATGGAATATTTTAACAAATAAAAATTAATAAAGGCGCAGAACAAAAAGTTCTGCGCCTCAAAATTCTATTCGGTTGTGAAATCTGAATTAACCTCCTTTTGTCAGACTCCTATTTCTCTCAGCCGTTTACCTTCCATAAGATTTCTTTCAATATTTTCTAACGATATACCTTTCGTTTCAGGAATAAGCATAATCGTTAATACAACGAACAAAACGTTCAATCCCGTATAAATCCAGAAGGTTGCGGCAATGCCGAAAGTATTGATTAATGTCAGGAAAGTAGCTCCGATAATCATATTTACAATCCAGTTTGTAGTTGTCGAGCAAGCTACACCAAAATCACGGCTTTTAAGCGGTTGAATTTCGGAACATAAAATCCAGACTACAGGACCTGCGCTCATAGCAAAACTTGCAATAGTAAATAACGTCATTAAAATGGCGAAAATCGAAATCCATAAGGCGTCAAATCCCGCATTAATCATATATAAACAAACCCCTAACAGGAATGTCCCGAGCGCAATCCCTGCAAAACCTATCTTCAAAACAGGTTTTCTTCCCTGTTTGTCTACTGTTTTCATTGCAATCAGGGT
>CALUTA010000100.1 GCA_944323585.1 Candidatus Gastranaerophilales bacterium | reverse complement strand
CTGAAAGTAATGCTTTCCGATAACCCGCAGGAAATAGAGATGGCAGTTATTTCGCTCAACGAATTCAACAAAATCCGCCAGACTCTCTGTCAGGAAACCTTTATGCAGGCTGACGATATGGTCAAAAGAGAGGGAAATAAAAATCCTGCGATTATTCTGTTTAATCCCGAATGGAAAGTCGGAATTATCGGGATTGTAGCCTCAAAACTTGTTGAAAAGTATTACAAGCCGACATTTTTGATGACTTACTACGAAGAAGCCAAACAAATCCGCTGTTCCGCAAGAAGTATTGAAGGTGTTCATCTTTATGATGCAATAAATGCAATAGGGGATATTCTTGATGGTTTCGGCGGACATGCAATGGCGGCAGGGCTGTCATTTTCGCCCGAAAAAACTCCGTTTAAACTGGTTAAGGAAAATCTTAACCGCATAATTAAAGAAATGACGAACGGCAAAAGTCTTAAACCTTTTATTAATATAGATTTAGAGGTTACACCGGACGACATCACGGTCGATCTGGTTGAGGAAATTTCAAAACTCGAACCTTTCGGCGCCTCAAACCCGAGTCCGATTTTTGCAATGAGAAATCTTTGTGTGAAGGAAAAACGGCTTATGGGTGAAAACAAAGACCACCTGAGGCTTACGGTGCTTTCAGGAAACAGGGAGCTCAACTGTATCCGCTGGAGTGAGGGAGATATTTCTCTTGCCAAAGGCGACCCGCTTGATGTGGCATTTCATCCGCAGATTAACGAATATCAGGGAAATACTACCGTACAGCTTATTGTTGACGATATTCATTCTCCTTATTTGAAAGATGAAACCGAAGAACAGGAACAGTCAAAGTTAAAAATTTACGATCACCGCAAAAAAACGGATATTCTGCCTCAGGTAAATGATTATGTTAAAAGTTCAAAACAAAACATCCTGATTTTTGCGGAAAGCAAGGCTGTTCGTGACAAACTTAAACCCTACGACGGTTTGATTGAACGCTGTGTTTCCAGAGAAAATCTTCAACCCTGTGATGCGGTTATGTTTTTTGACTACCCTGCGGACAGAGAATCTCTTGAAAAAATTATGGAAGAAACATCCCCGAAGTGCGTTCATCTTATGAATTACGAAATCAAATACTTTGATGATGCGGAATTTTTAAAAACTTTCACCGGTATGCTCCGCTTTGCCTCCAACAATCAGGGCGGTAAAGTTGAACTTCTGCGATTTGCAAGCCACCTTGGAAAATCTCTTAAACTTATTGAAATGATGTTTGATTTGTTTGAAGAGGCGGGATTTATTGAAATTCTTGAGAAAGCCAACGACCACTATACAATCGAATTTAACGGAATTACAAATCCTGACAGCATTTTGCATAATTCCAAATTCGCACTTGTAATGGATATGGCTGAGGAATGTTCGCTGTTTCAAAAGTCGCTTCTGGAAGATGATGTCGAAGAATTGGCGCTTGTTTAGCCATCCTGAACTTTAACAGCAGTTTTTAACGGTGTATTTTGGCGTGTCATGCGTCCGCCAAGGATTATGCCGGTATGGATGAAAGCAAGTGCGCCTGCAAGATATCCGAGGTATTTATGTGACTTAACTTTCTTGTTAGCCGCACTCACCACGCTCAATGTTCCAAGCCCCAATGCCCCGTAACCTGTAACCGAAACAGGATTCATCTTTATTTTTGGTTTTGTACCGGCATTATTTATGCCTACCCGCTGAACAGACATTTTTCCTCCTGTTTAGAAAATTTTATAAATCAGATAATAAATTGCCGCTGACAATATCATACACGCTGGAATTGTCAAAACCCACGCAGTTACAATATTTCCGACGATTTTCCACTTAACCGCATGCGCATGCAGGGTTGAACCCACACCCATAATTGCAGTTGAAATAACATGCGTTGTGCTGAGAGGAATACCAAAGTGTGATGCGGTTAAAATCAATCCCGCAGCGGAAGTTTCAGCAGCAAATCCGTGAATCGGTTTAAGTTTGATAATTTTATGCCCCATAGTTTTGATAATCTTCCATCCGCCGTTCATTGTGCCTGCCGCCATGGTTAAAGCACAGGCAATAATTACGTAAATCGGAATTTCAAAATCGCCCGAAGGACTCTTATGAAGGACTCCGCCGGCCAATAATGCCAGAGTAATTATACCCATTGTCTTTTGTGCATCATTTGACCCGTGGCTCAATGCCATCAAACCGGACGACAAAAGCTGGAGCTTTCTGAATTTTTTATTAACCGTATCAGGGTGCGCTCTTGTAATAAGAATTACCCATGCCAGAAGAAGCATAAGCATAAATCCTGCGCAAAATCCCAGAACCGGAGAGGTAAACATCGGGATAATTACCTTGTCCATCAAAGTTTTTATATGCACGGCACTCACTCCTGCTTTCACAATAGTTGCGCCGAGAAGCCCGCCTATCAATGCATGTGAAGAACTCGACGGAAGCCCGAGCCACCATGTCAGCAGGTTCCACAACACGGCCGCAAAAAGTGCACAGAAAATAACGGTCAATGTAACCATTTCTCCGTTGACAATTCCCGCTCCGATTGTTTTTGCAACGTGTGTTCCTGTCAAAGCCCCGATAAACTCAAGGCTTGCACCAAACAATACCGCCTGCTTGGGCGACAATACTTTAGTTGAAACAACAGTCGCAATTGCGTTTGCACAGTCATGGAATCCGTTTATAAATTCAAATGCCAGCGCCGCTAATATTACCGCTATTAAAATCAAAATCGTTATCGACATAATTTTCCTATGACTGCTTCAAAACTACGTTCAAAATCGTATCCGTGACATAAAAACATGCATCAAAAGCATTTTCTATTTCTTTATAAATATCTCTTAATTTGATAACTTCCAGTGCCTCATATTTGCCTGAGAAAAGATTTCTCATTGCACGTCTGTGAATTTCATCTCCCTGAGATTCGATTTCTTTCATTTCTATATTCAATTTTGTAATTTTTTCGACATCAGAAACCTTTTTGAATTTTTTGATGATTTCACCGAGCTTTTCTGTTGCCTGAACCAAAGTTAAAGCCTGTTCTTTCATTTCTTCAGTGTAAGTATTTAATCTGTACACTTCAAGATTTAAACAGGCTTTTGCAATTTTTTTATTAATTTTGTTCAGCTGAACGGCAATAATCTGGATATCTTCTCTTTCAATAGGGGTTATAAAGCTTTTGTTCAACTGCTTTAAAATAGCTCTGTACGAAAGTTTCCCCTTTTTCTTATATTTTAAAGCTTTCTCTTTATATTCTTCCGTCAGACTGTTATGCATGATTTCATCATATAACCTTGCTGTCTTCTGACATATTTCCGCACTGTCCTGAAAATACGTGAAAAACATCTTGTCTTCCGGCGGCAGAATATATGACATTAAATTAAATTTTGGCATGTTTTTTCTCCCTATATTCATACAAAGCATACCCTAAGCACACTTTTTTAAAAAGCTTTTTTTAACAAATCTTTATTTTTGATTTATTAAATATTTTTTAGCTAAACCGAAAGCGTACCTTCTTCCAGAGCTTTTTTCAGATCATCCACATTAATTTTTGCGGCTTTTGCCTTCAAAATTTTTTCTATATTCTGTTTCAAATCCAAAAAGTTCATTTTGCCGACAAAATCCAAAAATCTGTCTGCATGTTCATCAGTCAAAATAAAATATGTTTTCTTTTCTCCGGGTTTTTTGTCCGAAAACACAAAACTGTCCGGCAAAGCTTCTTCTACAGCTTTTTTAAGGGCTTTTGCTTCTTTATGTTTACATCTGAATTTTGCGAATCCTTCAAAATTTTGCTTGTCGCACGGGGTATTTACATTTAAAATCATTATTTCTCCAATTTTTTTTTGTACATAAGGGTAAAAAACCGTAAATAATAAATTTTGCGCAGGCTGTAAATTTTGTTATGTATCTTTACAAAAACTTAAAGCCAATTCGGGTGATATTGTATTGTGATTATATTAGTTGATTTAAGTCTGACATGCCCGCCTTTTATAAAGTTTGTAAAAGATCCGGTCGGCGGCAAAATCGTTAATGCCCACTTAAGAGGATAGACCAGAAGACTCATATCAAATCCATACTTTTCATAATTACTTGTCAATTTTGACCACGGAATTCCTTCTATACGAAAATCACCGAACACAACGCTTGCGGGAATACCGTTCATTCCGTTGGTTATTATTGTTTCGACTCTTGCTGTCGCAATTGTACCGCGTTTTATTACAACTTCGCCGTTATATTTTACGTCCCGAACCACTCTGAAATTTATTATCTGGCCTTCCTGAAGATATTTTTCGTTCTTAATATCTTCCAGCACGGACAATCTTATGTCGACAACATCTGTGTCCTCATAGTTATAAGTTGTATGGGTTTCAGGCTTTTGAACATTTTCCGCTGACAGTGTTTCCTTTACAAGTTCATCTTCTACAAGCGCAAAAGACGCATTTGCTAAAAAAGCTGTCATCATCAACGCAGATACAAATGTCTTTAAGAATCTATTCATACTTAACTTTTCCCTTTGAATGATTTTTAATTTTTTCGTGAAGCAATCTCCTGTTCTCAACCGAGGTTAAAAGAAAATTCTGATAATGGACATTGTCTAAATATGTATTATTCACCAGAAAATACGGATATTTCATATAAATATATTCATAAATCATTGCAAGACGCTTTGATGTCAGGTTTTTATTGGAAATCATATCAAACCTTCTCTGGGGAGAGGTTTTTTGTATGTAAGTAATAAGCCCGAGTGGATTGTAGCCGGCTTTTACCATATAATCTACAGCGATCTTATCCGCAACAATTTCAAACTTTTTCGGGGCCGCCTTAATCTGCAAAGCCCTCAGGCTTCCGTTAAAAATCCCGTCATATGTTCTTGCTGCGATGGCTATTTCCCGTGAAAGCACTGCTGCCAGTTCATCTTCACTGTCCACAAATTTGTATTTCCCGGCATAAACCACAACCTGACGCCGTGTCAAATCTTTGTCAACTTCCAAAAGCCCGCTTTTATCGGCATCACTGTAAACAAAAACAACTCTCTTTTCAATTTTATTTGAATTTAAAATTTTACTTCCGCAATCATCTATTCTGCTTTGAATTGTCTGGTGTTCAATTAATTTTGTTTCATCCGCCGCAAATGCCGGCAGTATGAATAACATCAACACACAAATCAGTATAAACTTTTTCATCCAAAATACTCCACAGTTCTTAATTCTTTATGCTTAATAAGTTTCATTTTAACATGGCAGAGTAAGATTTTCAATCAATCCATGCCTTGAATAAGGCAAAACATCCCGCTTAACAAAGTAAGATATTTTTTATAAAGCTTTAATTTTAAACATGATGGGGATGTTCTGCAACTTTTGTGCTTGATTGTACAGAAGCACTGCTTTTGCCGCCGGTATTAAACAAAAATGCAAGCGGAATAAGCATAAACGCAATAAATGAAAATATCTCAAATACATCCACATAAGCCATCAAACGTGATTGCGAAAGCAATGATTTGTACAAATAAGAATTTGTTTTGATTGCGGCATAAGAGCTCGACGCATTAGCCATAAAAGTATGCACCAGAGATGTAAATTTCTGCTGAAATACAAGATTGAAATTCGACAAATTTTCGACCAGAAATACCTGATGCATCTGACTGTGACGTGCAACAAGGGTTGATGCAACAGATGCGATAATGGCAGTCATCGTACTTTTGCACAAATTGTGAAGGCTTGCGCCGTTTGTTAATTCAACCTTTGGCAAGGTTCC
>CALUTA010000099.1 GCA_944323585.1 Candidatus Gastranaerophilales bacterium | reverse complement strand
GCGAAGAATATTGTATTACAGACGCATAATGACAAATTTATGTTAGTTTTTTGTATGTCAAGGGATAATTTGGAAAAAAGTGAATTAAAAGTTTGAGCTTGTAACTACTTTGTTGCGTCCGTTTTCTTTTGCATGATATAAGGCTTTGTCAGCATTTCCGAACAGATCAGAAGATGTAAATATATCAGGATTTAATGTTTCAACGCCAACGCTTACGGTAACTTTCAAATGGTTGTTGTCATAAAAGAACGGATAATCTTCTATTGTTTTGCGAAATCTTTCAAGAGGAATTACAGCTTTATCAATCGGGGTCTCGGTCAGAATTACAACAAATTCTTCCCCTCCGTAACGGAAGATTATATCTGTTTTTCTAAAGGTTTCAAGGGCAATATAGGCAATCTCTTTCAATACATAATCTCCGCAAAGATGTCCGTAAGTGTCGTTAATTTTTTTGAAATAATCAATATCAAAAACGGCAATACTCAAGTTACTTGAATATCTTTTTGCTCTCATAAACTCTCTTTCAATAGTGGATTCAAAATGTCGTCTGTTAAACAATCCTGTTAATGCATCTGTTACAGACATGTGTCTGGTTTGTGAATACATAAAGTTTATTTTCTTTATAACATCAGTCTTGTTACTCTCAGAAATAGGAAAGCTTTTAATTATTTCTTCGATGTTTGCCTGAATCTGATCAAGCAATTCCGGAGATAAATCAAAACCCTGTCCCTGAATATTGTCCATAATAATTCCTCACGTACAAACATTATAGCATAAAATTTGTCCCTGTGTCATTTTTTTGATAAAATTCAGGTATGGAATTATCTACGGAAGAAATTTTAGAAAAGTTTTCAGGCGGAGCATCTTCGCATCCTTTTGAAGTTAAACGGCTTTCAATCATGATATTTGATGAAGCAAGCGATAAACTTTTTGAAATGACAAAAGATGAAAAACGGCTTCTTGAAAGTGCTGCTCTGCTTCATGATATCGGGTATTATGTGGAATGCAAAAATCATAACAAGCACAGTCAAAAGTTAATTATTGAATATGGCCTGAAAGGTTTCACAGACCGAGAAACCGAGCTTGTAGCAAGTATTTGCAGATACCACAGAGGAAGTCTTCCTGATAAAGAGAAACACGAAATATATTCTGATTTTGACAAAAGAGAACGCAAGATTGTAAAGCGTCTGGGCGGAATATTAAAACTTGCGGACGGGCTTGACAGAGCGCACCTTGCATTAATAAAAAAAGTCAGAATAGATTTTGATTCACAATATAACGTTGCAGAATTCTGGCTGACCCCGAATACTCCGGATTATCTGCCGGATTTGTCTTCTGCAATAAGAAAACGTGACCTGTTTGAAATCGGATTTAAAACGCAGACAGTGTTGAAGTTTGATTTGTAATAATTTAATTAAGTGATAATAGAGGCGCCGGCTTATTTAAGCCGGCGCCCTCCTTAAATGACTATTCACCTACTTCACCTGAAACAGGATTTCTGCCCGGCAGGCAGACACCGAATTGACAGTTTGAATTGTAATTGTTTTGTTCGCCCTGGGTGCTTATTGCGGCTCCGGTTTCCGTGTTTATGAGTTCGTCATAGTATGGCGTGATGTATCGGGGACGAAAAGCATCCGGTTTTTGTAGTTCCTGAACATAGTCAGGAAGATACCTTTCCTGCAGCGGAGGTTTTTCAATTGAATAGGCGCAGGAGTTTCCGCTTATTGCGCATGATGCAAATGAAGGAAGTGATATTAGCATTAATGTAGAAATCAAAAATAACTTTTTCATATTTACCAACCTTTCGCATATCCAACCATCTATATCTTAAATGAGCGCCAATATTTTTTCATTCCCTGAAAGTATAAACTTATTTGCCCCAAAAAAAAGACCTCCTATTTTGGTTATCAGAGGTCAAGGTTGGTTATTTTGGTTATGTTATAGTATGTTATTTATTCAGGGGTACGTCTTATTAATTCTCCTGAAAAAAATAATTTGCCAATTTTGTGTTAAAAACTTTACAAAACTTTATAATTCTAAAAAATAAAAATCTGCTATCATGTAATTATGTTTCTGAAATTGAAAAAATGGTTTTTATCAACGGTTTTAAGGCGGAAATATTACCGGACAGGCAAGTGCAACGCTTGCGGCAAATGCTGCACCCAGATTTATGTAAAGCATTTTAAGCATGTAATTCAGGACGAAAAAGAGTTTGAAAAATTACAGCTTCTTCACAGATTTTATACATACCTGAAAGTTATCGGCAAAGATGATATCGGACTGATTTTTGAGTGCACAAACCTTGACCCTGAAACTCACAAATGCAAAATACACAAAACCCGTCCCGGAATTTGCAGGCGCTATCCTCAGGAGGAACTCTTTTCAATGGGAGGAGCACTGTCTGATGACTGCGGGTACAAAATGGAGCCGATTATCCCGTTTGCGGAAGTGTTCGAAAAACTAAGCAGAAGGCAGAATAAGCATATCAGATAAAATTGATAATAATTCCTACTTTACAAATTTTATTTTGTGTAGTATAGTAATTATTGTAAAAGAGAAAGATAATTTTTACGAGAAATTAAGAAAGGTGGTAAAAAATGGCAAAATTCGTATGTACAGTATGCGGCTGGTCAACAGAAGCTGATAAAGCACCGGAAAGATGTCCTCTTTGCGGCGCAACAACTTTTAAAGAAATTACGGCAGGTTCAAAAGTTTACGCTTGTGAACACAACGTTGGCGACGGCATTGTAGAAGATAAAGAAGTTATGGAAGGCTTGAGAGCACACTTTAACGGTGAATGCACAGAAGTCGGCATGTACCTTGCAATGGCAAGAGTTGCTGAAAGAGAAGGCTATCCGGAAGTTGCTGAAGCTTATAAAAGATATGCTTATGAAGAAGCTGAGCATGCTGCTAAATTTGCTGAACTTCTCGGCGAAGTTGTTACAAATTCAACTAAGAAAAACCTTGAACTTCGTGCAGAAGCAGAACACGGTGCCTGCGAAGGCAAACTTGCAATTGCAAAACGTGCTAAAGAACTCGGTTATGATGCAATTCATGACACTGTTCACGAAATGGCTAAAGACGAAGCCCGTCACGGCAAAGGTTTTGACGGTTTGTTGAAAAGATATTTTTCATAGTTTCTAAAAAACTGCAAAGAATATTAAAGCGCCGGAGGTTTTGCCTCCGGCGCTTTGTTTAGTATGAAAAATTGTGACCAATCTAGTAATTAGGTTTGTCGATTAAAATGCCTCTGTTTTTGTAATTAATTTGTTTACGCTGTTGTTCATACATTTCGTTGCGTTCTAATTCGGCATTTCTGACACCTTCATAACAATAGCCTTTTTCTTCTGCCGTTAAAGTATTGCAATGCTCCATAGCTTTCTCAAAATTGATACGTCTTTCAGCCCAATAGTTGCTTTTGTCTTGTTCGGCATCAACAAAATTTATGATATTAAAAATATTTTTCTTTTCCTTCAGTTTAGCGTCTTCATAACCTGATTCGCAGAATTCTTCCCATTTTGGAGCTTCGACAATCTTTGCGGCTGCTTGAATATTATGCTGTTCTTCTGTTCCTGTTGGCAGTTCCAGAGTATCAGTTTCATCAAGCACAATTTCGCCGCTATCTTCTGCAATTGCAGGAATTACGGCCATAATAAAAAATAACAAAACTATAATTGATTTTTTTAACATGTGTATTACCCCTGTTAAATCCTATTATGCCAAACCCCGCCCCGCCTGTCAACAAAAGCATCATAAGCTGACCACAGCCTGAAAACTCCGGTTAAGCCGAGAAGTGCGTGTGTGCAATTTTTATCGTAAGGATTGTCCAAAACAAGCTGCCCGATACCCGGCCAGACTATCAAAGAAAGTGCTGCGGCACCAACAGACAGTCCTGAAATTCTGCCGCGTTGACCAACAGTGCGCTCTGCGCATGCAGGAAGCATAATACCGGATAATAAAAATATTAAAGATAAAATTAAAATCTTTTTTGTCATATAACTATGCCTTTACAAGCTCTTTTACTTCTTTTCTTTTAACTTTGCGTGTAGCGGTTCTTGGCAGCGGAGTTCTGCTGATAACTATATTAATGGGACGTTTATAAGGTGTCAAGCGTTGTGACAATCTTTTAACTTCATCTCTGCACAGTTTTTCAATTGTTGCGTCGTCATATTTTGCCAGAAGCTCCTCTGACGGAACAACAACGGCCGCAATATCTTCGGTGCCGTCTTTTGCGCCGAATGAGTGAGCATAACCTATTACACAAACCTCTGCAAAATACGAACTTTTTTCAAGAACTGATTCCACTTCTTCAGGAAAGACTTTTTTGCCGCCTGAAAGCACAATCATATTTTTGATACGGCCTGTAATATAGATATGTCCGTCCGGTGTAATTTTTGCAATGTCCCCTGTGTGAAGCCAGCCGTCCGGATCAATTGTTTCCGCAGTAAGTTCAGGCTGATTGTGGTATCCTTTCATAACGCACGGACCTTTTAGCTGAAGTTCGCCTGTTTCAGCGTCAATTCTTGCCTGAAAACTTTTCAGCGGACGTCCGACAGAAGCCAGATCTCTGCGTTTGTCGGTGTTGACAGAGGCGACAGGACTTGTTTCTGACAACCCGTAACCCTGATAAACTTTAATTCCTATTCGTTCGAAAAACTCTCCAACCGCAACATCAAGAGGTGCTCCTCCCGAGATGCATCCCATAAAGTGTCCGCCGAATTTTGCATGAATTTTTTTGAACATAAACTTCTTTATTCTGTAGGAAGGGATATATTTTGCTGCGGCATACATAATATTGAATAACATTTTCATTCTTTTTGAACCGTTGTTAATTTCGGATTCAATTCCTGTTTTCAGAAGTTTCAAAAATGCAGGAACAACAATCATAAAGTCAACTTTTTTGGATCGCATAATTCCTAAAATATCTTTAGGCTTAAGGCTTGGTGTATAGTAAACGCTGAAGCCGAAATTCATAAATGTGCTGAACCCGACTGACATTTCAAACAGGTGGTTCATTGGGAGAATTGAAAGAATATTAAATGATGTTTTATTAGGCAGTATTTTGTGCAGAACATCTTCCAGATCATCAAGCTGGGTCATCATATTCTGGAAAGTGATTTCAACGCCCTTCGGCGAACCTGTGGTGCCGGAGGTGTAGATTATAAATACAGTTGATTTAGATGAACGGGGTTTCCATTTTGCTTCGTAATTTTCAGGCAGATTATGAAGACTCATGAATTTGTCCGCATAAACCGGTTCATCCATAATAATAATATTTTTCAAAAACGGAAGTTCTTTTTGAAGCTCAATTGCTTTGTCGAGGTATGCCCTTGAAACAAGCATAACATTCGGTTCGCAGTCAGAGAGGATGTTGTTGAGTTCATACTTTGTCAATTTTATATCTAAAGGGACGATTGTCATTCCTGCCATGATGGAGGCAAAAACACAGGCGCCGTATTCGGGCTTGGATTCAGAAAGTATTGCTACTCTGTCACCTTTTTGAACTTCAAGATTATCAATCAGATAGCAGGCAAGTTTTCTTGATAAAAGCCCGATACCTTTGTAGGTGAATTCTTTCCATCCAAGTGGTGTTTTTGTGCCGAGAGCAATCCTTTCACCATATTTTTTAGTTCTTTCATCCAGCAAAGAAAGTACGTTTTTTCTTGTTAATCCCATTAATATCTTAACCCCTTAATTTATACTAAAAACCTTTATTTTCAGAATATAATCTATACCGCTAAAAGTCAAGTAGTTTAAGGTGAA
>CALUTA010000098.1 GCA_944323585.1 Candidatus Gastranaerophilales bacterium | reverse complement strand
GATCTTGCTGCAATCAGAAATAACAAAATTTCCATAACTCCGGTTACTTACGAAATGACAAAAGAAGAAGTTATGACAGATTTAGAAAAAACTCTTTGCAATCACGACGTTTGTGAATGGATGTAGATAAGCTAATTATTTAAGGAATTTATAAATATTTTGGAGCTGATATTAAGCTTTAATATCTAGCTTATTAGAAGTGACATGCACAAGTTTTATACCATTTTCTTTAATATATTGCATGCTTTTTTCAAATGATTTGTTAACAATCGATTTTGCGTTATATGGGTTTCTCAAAACCATTTTGGCAACCATTTCAGAAGGATTGTTAATAACCCCATAAGGCGTTTTTAATTTAGTAATTTTCATTTAAACCTCATAAATAAAAATGTCGTAGGCGGGACTTGTCTTGGTCGCTCGCGTTTAACGGCAATTCCGTGTTTTGTTTTTGTGATTTCATCACTTCAAACAAAAGCACTCCAGCCTCAGCTCTCTCCCGCTGAACCCGCTAAAACGGATTAAAGCCCTCACAAATCTTCAAATAAAAAAGACGATAACAAAAGTAATCGCCTTTTTTATGGTGTCGTAGGCGGGACTTGAACCCGCACGGATCTCTCCACACGCCCCTCAAACGTGCGCGTATACCATTCCGCCACTACGACATAACGATAAATATAAAATTTTCACTGTTCCTGTTTGAACTGCCTGTGGCGGAAGTACACGCTTCGCTTGTACCCTCTCGAAAAACGATACTTAATCGTTTTTCTTCTTGAATTTGCTTCACGCTCGGAAAGTTTCGCTTTTGAACCTGAGGTTCAACTCCGCTCAATTTCCTCACTATCCGGACTCGTTTCACTCTGTCCGTCCGCAAATTCGCTCGGCAGGTGCCACTACGACATTCAATTTTCAATTAGAAACGGTTGTGCAACCGCATGACTTATTCTATCACAAACATTTTTATTTTAAAAGCATAAATTTTTGTTTTGCTAAAAATGTTTTCATTTTTAACCGCCAATATCCGTCGGACATGGTCGGGTTAAAGTATTTCCACCAGCCGTTGCAGCTCTTTTGAATATGTGTCAAAAGCTCTATATACTGTGCGTAATATTCAGGTTTTAAGTCTTTATCAAAACGCCCGAGCCATGATGTTGCTTTGCCAAAATATCTGTCTATTGATATTGCAAGATAATCTTCTGTCTTGTCCAATTTTTTCAAAAGTTCTTCTATTGCACGGGTTACATATATCGGAGAAAAATTTTTCTTCTTTCTTACCGCAGTCACACTGCCAACACGCTCTTTCCGGTAGCAGTAAAAATATTTGTTCAAAACTTTCATTCTTTTCGCAGTAATCATAGAATGGAAAAAGAATAACTGATCCTGCCCCACTTTTATCGGCTGAAATCTTATGTCATTTTCAAGCAAAAAATCCCGCCTGTATAATTTTGTCCAGGCTGTTGACGGGAATTTAAAAATATCATTTTTTATATCATTTGCGCTGAAAACTTCCTGAAAATATTTTTTATTAAGATCATCCAGACGATATCGACCTTTCCATTTGATTATTTTATCATATTTCCTGTAGCAGGAATATCCGCCGAAAATAAGTATATCCAAACAATCTTTCTCTGCCGCTTCATAAATTGTTTCGAGCGCCGTTTCTTTCTCCAGCCAATCGTCGGAATCCGCAAAATACACATATTCGCCTCTTGCGCTCAAAAGTCCCATATTACGGGCAATTCCGGAGCCTTCATTCTTTTTATCAATAATTATTATTCTGTCATCTTTTGATTTATATTCCTGCAAAACCCTCAAAGAGCCGTCTGTTGAGCCGTCATTTACACAGATAACTTCAATATCCTTCAATGTTTGCGACAAAATACTGTCCAAACATTTTGGCAAATATTCCTCTACATTAAAAATCGGAATTATTATTGATATTTTTATCATTGTGACCTCTGTGAATATGATATCACAAAGATAAAAAATATCTTTAAAATTCTATAAATTATCGTCCGATTTCTGTTGCTCTTTGCGCCATTGATTTTGTAATGTTTACAAGCGCAAGGTTTGCCTCATAGGCTCTC
Organism: Candidatus Gastranaerophilales bacterium; assembly: GCA_944323585.1. Taxonomy (GTDB): domain Bacteria; phylum Cyanobacteriota; class Vampirovibrionia; order Gastranaerophilales; family Gastranaerophilaceae; genus Scatenecus. Next base: position 3,774 of record CALUTA010000098.1, on the reverse strand, counting down.
TGTGCAAGAATAGCATCTGCCATTTCTACCATCGGGTTTACGTTAGAGGCTCTTATATAACCGTTTTCATCAGCATCAGGGTGTCCGGGTTTGTATATTTTCTCGCCAAGTGTCGGATCTTCAAGACATCCGTTAAACACGACTCCTCCCTGAAGCAGAGGCAATGTGCCGATTCCAAAAACATCTTCTTTCATTTCGTTCAAAAGCCCGTGGAAAGAGATTTCTTCAGTTGCATTCAAAACAGGAATACGTCTTACATAATTCGGCGTATCTATGTTTGCCATGTTTCTGGAATGCACATCAAGCCTCAAACTGTGTGTTCTGAGGGCTCTCTGTCCAATATCCATTGAACCTAAAAGACTCATAATTTACGCTCCTGTTCTTTTTTCTGCCTTTTCAGACAGATTTTAATTACTTACCTACGTTAATTACCGTTTTCATTTCGGTAATAATATTTGACATACGTCTTGTAGCCATTGTGTATAGAATGGCATTGTGCTGAAGTTCCATCAACTCTTTATCCGGACGGATTTCTTCGTAAGTTCTCTCGGAAATTACCGCAGAGGCACCGAGTTTTTCGGACAATTTTGTTTCGAGCGGGCTGTTCATAGACCCGAGATATTCCGAAAAATCAATATCCCGCCTTACGTATCCGGGAGTATCCATATTTGCAAGGTTTGAACCCAATGCGACCTGTCTTTGCGTAATCAGGTCTAACATTAATCCTACCCGTCCCATATGATCTAAAGATGTAAACATTTCAGTCCTTTCTTTTAATTTTCGGATTTTTTAGCCTTAAGCCCCGAAAAATAAACCTTATTCTCTAATATTGATTGATTTGTTGTACATGTCATCAACAACCTTCATCAATCTTGTACTTGCAAGCATGGAAGCATTCAGCCTGAGCATTGTACCTACGTTGTCAAAAATATTAACGTTTGAATTTTCGAGGTTAAACTGCGCAATATAAGAGTGTTCTTTCACAAGCCTTGCTTCACCTGAATCTTCTGTTGGCACAAGTTTGTTCAGCCCGCCCTGTTCAAGCCCTTCAGGGTTGTCGAATTGAACAAGCGGAATATTTCCTGCTTTGTGCCCCGCATCATCAACGGAATCATAAACATAAACATCTCCGTTCGGCTTAATCTGGAATTTGTAGCAGTTTGTCGGAATTTTTATACCTTCACCGACAATCCAGTCGTCATTGGTCACCAGATAACCGTCTTTACCCTGCTTAAAAGCTCCGTCACGGGTGTATTGAACTTCTCCGCTCGGTGAAATTACCGGAATAAACCCGGGCCCTGTAATTGCAACGTCATACGGGTTGCTTGTAACCCGAAAAGAGCCGTTGCTGTGGTCGGTTCTGATAGCACCTGTCAGATATCCGTCCTCATTTAACATTTGTTCAAAACGTACAGCTTTATACCCGTGGGTGTTGTAGTTTGCAAGAGCATTAGCCACATACCCGAGTCTGTCCCACTGGTTCGTAACGTTATTAACGCTTTTTCTGATAATCGCCTGTAAATTTTGCATAATTTCATTCCTTATAATTTAAACTTATGACGTGCTTCCAAGCTGTGAAATCACCTTTTGAAGATTCTGGTTTTGAATCATAAAAATTTGTCTGTTGGCCTCAAAATTTCTGATAACCGGCATCATATTAATAAATTCATTTTGCAGAGCGACGTTTGAATACTCGTTGTAACCCTGTTTAACCTGCGGATCCATAACAATCATGCCATTTGCATCAACTACCCCGATGTGTCCCGCAAGCATAAGTTCGCCTGTTTTTTTGTCGAGAACCTTGACAAGCCCGCTTTCGTCAACCTTAACATCTTCAACTTTTTCTGGGACAATCGGAAGCTGAATCGGCATACCGGCATTTGACAAAACTCTTCTGTCATCAAGAGTGAGAAGATTTCCTTCTTTGTCAAGCTTAAACCTTCCGTCACGGGTCAGTTTAATTCCGTCGTCGCCTTCTGTTTGGAAGTAGCCTTCTCTGGCAATAGCGAAATCAAGCGGGTTTTCCGACATGGAAATACGGCCGACTTTTGTGTCTGTAGTTTTGGAAATCCCGTTGACACCGATATATTCGGTAAAAGAAGACACAACAGCTTCCTGCCTCTGATATCCGACTTTGTCAAAGCCTGTAATATTTTCGTTGGCAATGGACATCAATTCAGTCTGAACCTGCATAGCACGTATTGCAACGTCTATACCTCTTTCGAAATAACGAATTCCGCCATTGATTTTCATAACTACTACCTCTGATTATCTTTTTTCATGAATATACGGCTATACTTACAGTTTGACGTAATTTCATAAAAAAAAATCCTCTATTTGAATGGGTTTTTCCATGTATTTAATGAAATTTGAGAGGAAGTCAAGGGAGTTATAAAAAGCGGTTAAACGGGAAAAATAAACAAAGGAAAAGGCGCCCATATGTAATTACTATAAATTCGGGCGCCTATATTGAGCAAAAAGTCTTTATTTATTCAAGTCGGGCAAATATGCCCGACATAAACAAACTTGATTACTCTTCATATCTTAAAAATCTGCCTTCAATGCTTGAGATTTTGCGGATTTTTGATTGTTATATTTGTTGTACAAGTCAGTCCGCTTGAATCTTTGGCGGTTACGCTGGTTATCGGATCCTCTGCACCGCGAAGACTATTTGCGTATGATTGTGTTGTTGTATTATTTGCTGGTATTGTTACCGTAAATGTCTGACCGCCTTCTGTTTTTATTGTTACCGTTATTGCTTTTGAATGCCTTGTATCAGATTTCAATGATGCACTTATCTGACCTTGACCGGCTGCGCGCATATATTCTTCTACCGTTCCGGATACTTTACAACTTTCCTGTTTGGCAAAACTTGGAGCTATTGTTGTATCACTAGACGGATAGAAGTTTGTGCTTGCGCTTGTCGTATCACCGAATTTGCCAGTACCATTTTTTATACTCCATTTACTGAATTTGTACCCACTAGATGGTGTAGCTTTGATTGACATGGCTTTTCCGCATTCTACAGTTTGAGTTGTTCCACCAGCAGGAGTTGTACTGCCGCCTGTGGCACTCTGCATTGTGACTTTACACATCGCAGTCTTTTCATAGTACAACTTAATGAGAACAGATGAAGTTACGTTGCTAACACTTATTGACGTGTTTGTGCCGCTGCCCGTTTGCTTGTTAGCAATCTCAACAACATAACGTTTGAACTGTCCACCTTTATAATCGCTTTCTGCAGTATATTGGAATGTTTGTCCCTGGATTACGGTTGTACTTTTTGTATCTACATGTACATTATCTACATAGTACTGAATATCCACATTTTGTTTCGCTGTTTGGGCGCGGACTCCATATTCTATCACTACATTCTGATCACTGCAGACCACAGTTGAATATGTTATTGGATTCTTACTTTGTCCATTTACTGTTAATTTCTTTATATATGTTTCTTTGCCGTTCAATGTACCGCCGCCTGGATTAAACAGATGTAATGTCCATTCTGTTCCGCCGGTAAATGTCCCTGTTCCGTCTCGCGACAAACTTGGATTTGAATTCCACCATGGCCCGCCAGATAATACATTATTTATGCCGTTATCCATACTGCAACCAGCATCATTACATTGTTCTGTTACTTTTATATTGTATGTATTTGATGGATCACATGGGTCTTGTTGCTTATCAAAGTTAGCCTTTATCGTTGCATCCGAAGTCGGAGTGAACGTCGTATTGCCGCTCTTGGAGTTTGCAAATGAGCCGTTCCCTTTCGTT
>CALUTA010000097.1 GCA_944323585.1 Candidatus Gastranaerophilales bacterium | reverse complement strand
ATTACGGTAGAACATATGGCAGAAACTTTTCAGGAATTAATAGCGCAAATAAAAGACCGGCTGGATATTGTAGATGTTGTATCCAAAGAGGTTATTCTGAAAAAACAGGGCAGTCATTACTGGGGATTGTGCCCGTTTCACAAGGAAAAAACACCGTCTTTTTCGGTAAACCCCAAGCTTGGCATATACAAATGCTTTAGCTGCGGAGCCGGCGGGGATGCTCTGTCTTTTATACAAAAAACAAGAAACCTTGAGTTTTTCCCGATGATTATGGATCTTGCCGAACAGTTCGGGATTGAGGTTCCAAGACAGTTCGACAAATCGGAATCAAAAGATCTTAAGAAAAATATGCTTAAGGCAACCCAAAAAGCCGCAGAATTTTATAATGATATGCTTCTCAACCACAAAAACCCTGAAATTAACACTGCGTTTGAATACCTTACCGCACGGGGAATTTCAAGAGATATTATAAAAAAATATTCCCTCGGGGTTGCACCAAGAGCCTTTACGACACTTTATGATATCCTGAAAAAAGATTTTTCTGATGAGGTTCTTGAAAAAGCAGGGATAATAATTCCCGCCAAAGAAAACGGCAAGTTCATCGACCGTTTCCGCAATCGTATTATTATTCCTATTCAAAATGAGACGGGTGATTATGTGGCTTTCGGAGCCAGAACAATGGAAAAAGATGCCCAGCCAAAGTATTTGAATTCATCAGACTCAATGATTTATAATAAAAGCAAGGTTTTATACGGGCTTTACACAGCCAGAGATGCCATAAAAGACGAAGACGGCGTGATTTTGATGGAAGGATATTTTGACGTGATTTCAGCACAGGCTCACGGGATAGAAAATGCCGTCGCTGCCTGCGGAACCGCTCTTACACCGGATCATGTCAAGCTTCTTTCCAGATATACAAAGTCCAGAAGGATTTATCTTTCGTTTGATACGGATAGTGCAGGCCAGAAAGCAACAGGCAGAGGGGCTGAGATTATTAAAGAAGCATTTTCAGGACTTGGAAACATTAAACAGTTTGACGAAAGCTATATCTCAACTTCCGACGACAAATACGCCTGCGAAATCCGCGTTATCTGCCCTCCGGAAGGTAAAGACCCTGACGAATTCATCCGCACAATCGGAGCCGACAGCTTTAAGCAGATTGTCAACAATGCGCCTTTATTGATTGATTTTCAACTAAACAGTATCCTGAAACATAAAAAAGAAATTAAAACACCCCTTGAAAAAACAAGGTTTGTAAAAGAAATAACACCGATTTTGCAGGAAATAAATAACGATATTATCAGAACAGAATATGTAAAAATGGTTGCAACAGCACTTGATATTGACGAAAAAGCTCTTGCGCAGGAGGTTCGGCGCAGAAAAGTTTCGCAAGACCTCAAAGATGACGGTAATCAAAATATTACTAAAATTGTAACAAAAAATGTAACAGTTTTGGAAAAAGCGCAAAAAAATTTATTGAGTGTTTTTTTTGTACCTGACAGTCATTTTTCATTTGCTCAAATAGACGAAATGATAGGTGACACTGCATTTACGGACGAAACGTTAATAAATGTAAAATCTACAATTGACAAATTAATATGTAGCGTAAATAATGTAAAAGAATTGATTGAAAAATTATATACGGAATACTGCGAAAACCCGGAGATACAGCAGGTTCTGGCGGATTTGACAGGTATTTCGGAAACTTTCACCAATTTAGACCCCAAAGACTTTCAAACGGTAATCGAGGAAAATAAAAATAAGATTTACCAGTGTCAAAGGGAAAAGGAAAAAGAAAATTTACGGAAATTATATATTAATGCTGTTGATGACGACACTGAAGCCCTGAAAATACAAATGCAGCTTAGAGATAGAATAAATAAAAGGTTAAACTTGGAGAAAATTAATGACTAAAAAAAGACAACCTAACTCTTCAATTGTCAGCATTTTAGAAGATGATAATCTTAATATTCCGGACATTGATGAGGATTCTTCACTTGACCATGCCAATGATGATGTAAATTACATGAACATGGATATAAGTACAGATAACATTGAAGATATCGTAACAGCAAAAATTGACAACAAAATGAACCTTGATGATATTTATATGATGCATTCATCAGAAGAAGAAAATCAGAACGATTTTGAACTTCCCAAAGGCATAGCTGTTGATGATCCCGTAAGATTGTACTTGAGAGAAATCGGAAGAATAAAACTTCTTTCCGCAAATGAAGAAATTGAACTTGCAAGAAAAATTCTCGAAGGCGGAACTCCCGGTGCAATCGCAAAAAGAAAACTGGTTCAGGCAAACTTGCGTCTTGTTGTTTCAATCGCAAAAAAATACGTAGGACGCGGAATGCTGTTTTTGGATTTGATTCAGGAAGGCAACCTCGGTCTTATTCGTGCGGCTGAAAAGTTTGACCACGAAAGAGGTTTCAAATTCTCTACATATGCAACATGGTGGATCAGGCAGGCCATCACAAGAGCAATCGCAGATCAGGCAAGAACAATTCGTATCCCTGTTCATATGGTGGAAACAATTAACAAACTTAAGAAAGTTACCCGCCGTCTGGCTCAGGAACTTTCAAGAAAACCGACCGAAGATGAACTTGCAATTGAAATGAATGTTTCAATTCCGAAACTTCGTGAGATAATCAAAATCGCTCAGGAACCGCTCTCTCTTGAAACTCCTATAGGAAAAGAAGAAGACAGCCGTCTTGGTGATTTTATTGAAGATAAAGAAGCGGATGCACCGATTAAAACAGTTGCATCAGAACTTTTGAGAGAAGACCTTGCAGAAGTTCTCTGTACACTTTCTCCAAGAGAACGTGATGTTTTAAGACTGCGTTTCGGTATGGACGACGGAAGACAAAGAACGCTCGAAGAAGTCGGACAGCTTTTCGGGGTTACCAGAGAACGCATCAGACAGATTGAAGCAAAAGCTCTGAGAAAACTCCGTCATCCGAACAGAAGCAAACGCTTAAGAGAATATGTAGAATCATAGTCATAGTGTATGGCCCCTTAAACAAAAGGGGCTTTTCTTTTTATGTAGTTATTGTTGACTTTTTGTTGCAAGTCCATTATTATTTTTATAAAAGAAGGGCGGCTTATGTATAAGAAGATTCTCTGTACAATATTGCTAATGATGCTTGTTCTCTGCGGATGCGGAAAGAAAAAATATGATAGTACTTTTCAGGCAGTATTGGACAGAAAGAAGCTTATAATAGGGGTTAGAGTTGATGCAAAACCCTTTGGTTTTATCGGTAAAGACGGTTACAATTACGGTTTGGATGTTGATTTGGGTTCTTATATCGCAAAAGCTTTGCTTAATAAGTATGACAATGCGGTAGAATATGTTCCTGTTACAGCGCAAAATCGTATTTCGGTTCTTAATGCCGGTAAAGTGGATATGCTTATTGCAGCAATGTCAATAACAGAAAATCGTAAAAAAATTATGGATTTTTCAGTTCCGTATTATGAAGCAGGGCAGGCGGTAATGGTGCCTCATTGGAGCAAGATTGCTTCATTAAAGGAACTGAATAATAAAAGAGTAATAATCGTTTACGGCTCAACCGGAGAAAACAGTGTAAGAAGGGCGCTGCCAAATGCAACAGTTATCGGGTATAAAGATTATGACAAGGCCGTAGCTGCACTCAAAGCAGGCGAGGCACAGGCGATAATTGCTGATGATTCGGTGCTTTTACCTTATGTTTACGACGATAAATCTTTGAAACTTTTGCCGGGCAGGTATTCTGTAGAGCCTTACGCCATTGCTTTTCGCAAGGGCAAAGAATCAGAAAAGTTGAGAGAATTTGTGGACTTTTTCCTTCAGGATTATGCTCAATCAGGCAAGCTTATTAAACTTCAGCAGAAATGGGGTGTAAGATAGTGAAAAATAAGACTTTAATAATAACAATATCAGTAATAGTAATCATACTTGTTTCGTTGATTGGATTTGCGGGATTTAAGATGAAGCAGGTTTTTACAAACATTTCATTTGAAGGCGGCAACGGTAAATGTTTTTACGTTGTTAAAAACGGGTTAGGTTATGCTTTTTATTCTAAAACTTTTGGCCGGAGTGAACTTATGCAGTGCAGTTTAGAAACTGTTACACCGGCAACGCATAAGACAAAAGGTACTTATGAATTATATATGCATCTTCTTAACGGGCAAGATGTATTAAAAATAAAAACACAAGACAATGATAATCTCAAAAATGTTTGTTCTAATATAATTAAAGGCAAACCTTTCTATTATGAATTCAAAATTGTAAAATAATTGAAGAGGAAAGATTTATTCGGCTTCTTTGAGAACAACAATAACTGATTCAATTTCTTTTTTGAGAAAATCAAGCTGCTGGTCAATATTAGCGGAATTATAGATTTTGCCGTTGCCGGAGTATGCAAGATAAGGTTTATATTTTTCGGCTTCTGTCCTGAGGTTTGAAACTGTTTTTGCCCTCAGGCTCAATTCCAGAAGTTTTTGATAGCTTATGAAGAAGCTTTCGGGTTTGTTTGCGTATTTATCTCTGAAGTAGTCGGCATTTTTATTAAAGAAGTAAACTTTTGCCGCAAACTTTTGGACATCCTCACGATTTTCAATAGAGTCATACAATTTTTCAAGCATTACAATAAATTCGTTTAAGTCAGTAATATACTGGCTTGTTTTGTCAGGCTTGAGAATAATATTAACAAAAGAGGTGTCATCTCTGGGGATTGGTCTTAATTCATTTACGCTGTGGAACTGTTTTGTTTTATCAAAAACCGGCGCACCTTCGGAGGGTTCGTTGGGCTCATGCTCTTTGGTAAGATTCGGAAGCGTGCCGAGATACCCCTTGCCTTCAGTGTCTTCGGTCTTGTCTTTTCCGAAAAGGGCAAAGGCGGAATTCGCAGAGAATATTAACACAAACAGTAAAATCAAAGACTTTTTCATACAACAATTATAATGTTTTTCAAGAAAAAATCATCATTTGTTTAAACCAGTTTAAAAATCCGATTAGATTTTTCGCTTCGCTCAGAATGACCGTAAAGCGAAGATTCCAACAACTGTTCTGTGTGAAAATTCAACTGAAAAAGCAGATTTTATCTGTGGCTGAACGGCAAAATTTTTAAGCCTGTTCTGTGGTTTTCGTGATTTTTGTCAGGAAGTTCGTAACATTTAATACATCTGGCTTCGTAAGTTTCGTCGCCACCAATCATAATGAGCGGTGAATTTTTGTCCGCAGGTTTGCCGTCAATAAGTCTTTGCGTGCGGGTTGCGTGTTCACATCCGCATTTCATACATACTGCATGAAGTTTGTCAACTGTTGTTGCGATACACATTAACTGGGGCATTTGTCCGAACGGTTCAGCCTTAAAGTCAAGCTCTAAGCCGGTTCCGATAACCTTTTTGCCTTCTTCCATAAGTTTTGCAATAACTTTTGTGATGTTGCTGTCAAAGAACTGTAATTCGTCAATTGCGACAACTTCATCATCAGGTTTTACGAGGCTCAAAATCTGGATGGAGTGCTTAACCTTCACAGCATCAAGCCATAAGCCGTTGCGGGATTCTATATAATCGCCTTTTGAGCGGGTATCGACATCCGGTGAGATGACTTTAACCTTCTTTTTGGCAATAATGCATCTTCTGACACGCCTCAAAAGTTCTTCTGTTTTGCCGCAGCTCATCGGCCCTGTGATTAGTTCAAAACTGTAACCTTCCATAAATTAAAATGTCCCCTGTTTCCCAAAATATTGTTCTCTTTAACATTTTCAATTATAATCCTACAACATTTATTTTTAAAGTAAAAATTTGTTAAAATTTATAAAATAAAAAGTATCGTGATTAGCCTTTGAGGTACATAAAAGAAACGGAGCATTGATTGTTCGCTTCGCAAAGGTCGGAT
>CALUTA010000096.1 GCA_944323585.1 Candidatus Gastranaerophilales bacterium | reverse complement strand
GTAAAAGTATGAAAGGAGATAAAAACTATGGTTAATGACAGTACTCAAGTACAAACACAAAAACGTGACTATCCTGTTGCATTACTTCTCTGTATGTTTTTAGGCGGGTTTGGTGCACACAGATACTATACAGGTTATATAGGACTCGGTATCTTACAGCTGATATTATGTTTTTGCGGAGGTATTGGTGCCATCTGGGTTTTAATCGATCTTATCGCTATTCTGATGAATAAATATAAAGATTCAAACGGGCAGTCTCTTGCTAATGCTGATTCTACAGTAAGTAAGACTTTACGTATAATTGCTATTATACTTTTACTTCTGGGGATTCTGGGCGGTTTATTATTTGGTTTAGGTTTAGCAGCAGCAGTTACAACTATGCCACATTCATAAATTTTGAATATTCAAAAATTTATATATTAAAAAGGACCGATCTTCATCGGTCCTTTTAGTTTGGTAAAATTTTTCAGCTTACTTGTCGTCAAGAGCTGCAACGCCGGGGAGAACTTTCCCTTCAATGAATTCTAATGAAGCTCCGCCGCCTGTTGATACGTGTGTGAAGTCTTCAGCCTTAAAGAATTTCTTAGCTGCTGAAACTGAGTCACCGCCGCCGATTACGGAAGTTGCACCGTTCTTTGTAGCTTCTACGATAGCTTCAAGAACTGCTTTTGTGCCTTCAGCAAATTTCGGGTTTTCAAATGCGCCTACAGGGCCGTTCATCAATATTGTTTTTGAAGATTTCAAAACTTCAGCAAATGCTTTTCTTGATTCAGGACCTGCGTCAACACCTTCAAAGCCGTCAGGAATTTCGTTGATTTTAACGAATTCGTTTTTGCCGTTGCCGGAAAAATCGTCTGTTGCAAGAACGTCTGTTGCCATAACAAGTTTTACGCCCTTGTCAGCAGCTTTCTTTTCGATAGCTTTTGCAACTTCAAGCTGGTCGTCTTCGCAAATTGAATTACCGATTTTGCCGCCGTTAGCTTTTACGAATGTATAAGCCATACCGCCGCCGATAATCATATTATCAACTTTGTCTAACAAGTTTTCCAGTACACCGATTTTTGATGAAACCTTAGCACCGCCGACAACTGCAGTGAACGGACGGGTTGGATTGTCAAGTGCCTGAGAAAGACATCTGATTTCTTTTTCCATCAAAAGACCTGAAACAGCCGGTTTAAGAACTTTTGCAAGTTTTGCGGTTGAAGTGTGGTTTCTGTGAGCAGCACCGAATGCATCATTTACATAGAAGTCGCCAAGTTTTGCAAGTTCGTTTGCAAATGTCATATCGTCATCTTTTGCTTCTTCAGCCTTGTAGAAACGGATATTTTCAAGCAATGCAACCTGTCCGTCTTTCAAATCTGCCAATTCTTTTTCTGCGCCTTCACCAACTTTTGATGAAACGAACAACACGTCTTCGCCCAAAACTTTTGACATATACTTTGCAACAGGAGCAAGTGAAAATTCCATATTCCATTCGCCTTTCGGACGTCCCAAATGTGCCATAAGAATAATCTTTGCGCCTTTATCTTTCAAGTATTTGATTGTCGGCAAAATTGCCTGAATTCTTGTATCATCTGTAACATTTTTGTCCGCATCAAGAGGAACATTGATATCAACACGTACTAATGCACGTTTTCCTTTGATGTCTCCTAAATCAAGAATAGATTTTTTCATATTTTTTCTCCTTATTTAAAAATAAAAAATCCTGCATTGATATTTTACGAAAAACATAATTTTAATTCAATCGGGTAGATTCCATTTAACTTTATTGCCCGAACAGGCTATTCAAATCTTTTATTTGAAGCGTTATTGTTAAATCGCACTAAAAAAGAAAGGATTTACCATGACTAAAAAAATCAGTTTTTTATTTGTTTGTCTTATGGCATTTGCGCTCGGCTACTCGATTAACAACATAGCAATCTCGGATACAGCACCGAAAATTGCGGTCGTTGATGTTCAGCAAATCGTCGCCAATTCCTCTCAGGTAAAACAGCTAAAAGCCGATCAGGAAAAGAAACTGGGCGAAATGCAAAAAACTATCCAGCAGGCACAGGCAGAAATTTCCAAAGAAAAAGATCCCGCTAAAATTACGGCTTTAGAGGAAAAATACAGAAACCAGATTAATGACCAGAAGGTTGCGCTTGATAAAGATTACAATGACAAACTGACCAAAATCGACTCAGAAATCCGCACCGCTGTCGTTGAAAAGGCTAAAAGCCTTAATTACAATCTGGTTCTCCCCAAAAGCATGGTATTCTACGGAGGCGAGGATATTACCGACATTATAGCAAAAGATATAAAATAAACTTAAAATCTCTCAGACTTTATGCTAAAATAAGTGTGCAAAAATAAGGAGAAGATTATGAGATTTTTACACACGATGATAAGAGTAAAAGATGCTGAAAAATCAGTCAAATTTTACACAGAACTTTTGAATATGAAACTGGACAAAAAGAAAAGACTTGACGATTGCTGGCTTTACTTTTTGACCGACGAGGACGGCGTCTGCCAGATAGAACTTACTCAAAACGACGAAACTCCGCAAGACGGCTATCAACCGGGAACAGGTTTCGGGCATTTTGCGTTTTCCGTAAAATCGCTTGATGAATTCACTGAAAAACTTCACCGTCTGGGTTATGAATATTTGTACGAACCGTTTGACCTGAACGGAAAAGGTACTAAAATCGCTTTCATCAAAGATCCGGACGGTTATGAAATTGAAATGATTGAAAAAGTCGTCTGGTAAAAGATTAAAAAGCCGGCAGATTTAACTGCCGGCTTTAATTTATTATGTAATATTACGATTTAATTATTAATATTTAAAACTGATCTTCTCTGAAACTTATATTAAAATCGTCTGTTTTTTCCGCCAGTTTTGATATCAAATCATTTTCCGAAAGTTTTTTAAGGATATCGTCTTTTGTGCCGCGTTTTAGAATAACGGTTGATGTCTGTCCCTGCGGGCCTTCTCCGACAAGTTCAAGGTAGCGGAGCTTTTCAAAATTTTCAACCTCGCTTTTTAGTTCTTTCGGGAGCGGAGTGACCTGAAGTGTCAGTTCACGCACCAGACTTTCCGGTTTTTGGGCTTTTAAGCTTTCCTTGACGATTTTAAAGCTTCCGTATTCGCACACCTCACGTTCCGCACGGGTCTTAAGGGCGTTAATCATTCTGGCAAGTCGATCTTCAAATTTTTCCATTTTTATCTTTGCTCCGGTTTGTGTTATATTATGCAATTTTGAATTTCTTACAGGTTCCATTTCTACCTCGCTTTTTATTATAACATTATTTTTTTGATTATTGTCCGTTTATTAACTTTTTGTATTCATCTCTGACAATATCGCCCCGTCTGTTGGCTTCGGCCTCAACAAGCTGGTGCTGATAGACTTCTTCATCCATTACGTAATTTTGAAAAGTACGTATTAAGTGCTGTGTTTTCGTCTAACTTGCCTTTTTTAAGTTTTTCTGCCAAATCGTGCAGAAGTTCAAGATTTTCGGCTTTGAGTTTCGGGTCTGTCAGACCAAAATCTTCAAGTTTCGGCGGTATGCTTTCAAATCCAAGTTCCTGTTTTCTCAGGTGCTCATAATGTGCGGTCAGGTAGTTGTTGTATTTGTCATACTGCTTGTCATCCAAATGTTCAACAGCATCTTTTATAGGCGCATAAAGCCTTTCCAGAATCTTTTTGCCTCCGGTCACATCTTTACCTTCTCTTATGTCATACGGCACATGCTCGCATTCGGCAAAGGTGTTGACTTTTGAACCTCTTAACTGCCACTCAAAAGTAAAGCCGTCTTTTGTGACAAAGTTCATCTGTAGTGCTGTGTAGCCTGACGGACGGACTTTTGTAAGTTTATCTTTCACATTAAGTTCAATTCCGAACTGTGCTGCGTAATCCCTCAATATTGCAACCTGTTTTGCCGAGAAATAAGGAATCCCGTCTTTGCCCATATAGTTTGAAATGTTAATCGCACTAAGAGGAGCATCCGCCGGATTTTCAGCCTGAAGTTTGATTATATTCTTAACTTTCTCAACGTATTCTGCCGACTGTCTTTCAGAAGCCATTTGAATTGCTTTTTCGGGGTCTTTTTTATACATTTCAACAATATCCGGATGTTTTTTGTAATCAAAATCCGCAAGTTCTGTTCTTGTTCCGACGGCATCACGAACAGATTTGAGTGCTTCGTCAAAAGTTGCGGGAGATTTTACATCCGTCATTGCGTTCCGGATTTTGTCATAAAGACTCTGTGCGCTTTTCGGGCGGTGGGTCATATTCACTCCTGCTTCGCCAAGTCCTGCATCCTTCATCAGCTTCAAAATTCCGGATTCCGCTTCTACTGCTTTTGCGTGAATTTCATCAGCTGAAGCTCTGGCTTTGGCTTCACCTGCTTCGTTTAACAGCAGAATTTTCTTGCCGTCTTTGTCCAGTGCTTCTTTTACCAGCATTACTTCCGGTGAATTGTCAACTTTTTTGACTTCCGCAGGTTTTTCCGTTCCGGCGGATTTTACAGCTGTTTCAGGTTCTGAAACTCCTTCAGCTCTCTTTGATTCAGCGAGCCTGTGTACCTCCAGAAGTGTTTGAGAAGCTTTTTCAAGTTCGGTTTTGGACATATTCGGATTTGCTTCAACAAGTCCTTTTTGAATTACTTTAATCTTTTCGGCATCGGAAATTTTAGCGAAAGTTTTGTGCATAACGGTTCCCATCAAAGCCCCGTTGGCCGACCCAAGATAATCCATAAAAGTTAAATCTTCACCTCTGCCCTTTTGAATCGCATAAGTTGCAAGAATATCCGCCGTAAATTCGGCACTTGTACCGCTGATTTTGGAGGCATTTTCTATTAACCCTAAGGATTTTTTTAAATTAGAAGGCAATTTATGGCCTGATCTGTACATATCAATAAGTTCATCAATTGATTTGCCCGAATTTTTTGCAACAGCCGAAAGTCCTTTTTGTCCGAGGAACATTCTTGCCTTATCTCCGAGTGCGCCTGTCGCCATACCTAAAGCCATCCACATTGCGCCTTCCGCAACACTCATGCCGTAAGCTTTCCAGTCAGGTTCTTTTGAAGTCAGATTTTCAGCCAAATCAACCGGTCTTGTAATCTGAACCGCCGCAGCTGCAGGTGCTGCTTTGGCTGCTATATTTGTCACTGTCTGAGCTGCTTTCAAAACTTTACCGCTCTTAGTTAATAAATTTACACCTTTCAAAACAACACCGCCGCCCATAAACATTGTGGCAATTGACGCAACATCCAGAGCCGTCTGTACATAAGCCGTATTTTGTTTTTGAGAATTTATATAATCCTCGGCCATAGTTTCAATGTTTTTGTTCCCGTAGGCTTCTTTAAAAGATTCCTGATATTCGCTTTTTATTTTGTTGTATTTCTTCTCCGTAAGCTGTTCTATCTCTTTACCTGCTGCATTTTCAGGAATTTCGACACCCATTGCGGCGGCCTCTGCTTTATTCAGCCGGAGAAGCATCTCCTCTGCAACCAGTTTTAATTGTTCGGTATTTGCAGTCAACGGTCTTCCGTTTGGGCGGGTCATATTTAGAACATAATTTCCGTAATAACCTTTCTCAAACCTGAAATCTCCGCCCCAGGTTTGAATTGCTTCATCATTTTTATGCGACGCTTCAATATCTTTTATAATTGTATTTATTTCATCTATGTCACTGATACCTAGTGTCTGAAACGACTCAATAATCCCGCTGTTCAGGTTGTTAAATGAAGTTGTGTTAAGTTTTGATTTTATCCCGTCAAGCGTTGATTTTATACTTTCCGCTTTATTAAAAATCTCTGCTTTTTCTTTGCAGTCCTGCACTTTGGAGGCAGAAAATTCAACCCCGAGATAATCTTTAAACCTTGCCTTGAACTCCTCCGGACTTGATGACTTTTCAAGTTCTGATATAAT
>CALUTA010000095.1 GCA_944323585.1 Candidatus Gastranaerophilales bacterium | reverse complement strand
TATATTATTTCTTTTATTATTATTTGGGGCGTTTGACGATATTAAACCGATTTTCCTTACAGAGAGCGAATTACAGCTTGCCCCCCCCCCCCTGAAATCCAATTATAGTTTGCCTTTTCATCATTTCTCCTCTCTTTAACTACAGCTTTATTATACCATGCTGCAGAGAATGAGACAATCTAAATCAAAGCATAAAGTTCAGATCCGAACATAATAAGCCCGATTGCAACAGCAATAAATGTCGCAAACATTACAGCACCTGCCGAAATGTCCTTCGCCATCCCGACAAGTCGTGAATATTTGTTATGAAACATAGCATCAAGCGTAAATTCAATTGCAGAATTCAGCATCTCCGCAACAACAACCAGCCCTATCGCAAGCAGTAATATACACAACTTTGCAACACTCAAATCAAGCACAATGCCCAAAACTATTACAAAAATAGCCGCAAAAAAGTGGACTCTTATATTATTTTCGCTCTTTAAAACTATTCTTATTCCTTTTCCGGCATTTTTGAATGTGTTGCTTAACCCTTGCGACTTAAATCTGCTCATACTTAATCCCTATACTTTGCAAAGCTTCTTTCTGCAATGCTACAACAAAATTATAATCTGATTCAGTCTGATGGTCAAATCCAAGCAAATGCAAAATTCCATGACTTATTAAAAATGTGAGTTCTTCCTCCGGCTTTACCCCTTTTTTAGAAGCTTCTTCCTGCACTTTATCAAGCGCAATAATCACTTCACCAAGGTTTATTTCCCCGTCAAATATGAACTTTTCCTCACTGTCTGCGAATATGGCAAAAGTTATTATATCAGCAGGATAATCTTTATCTCTGTATTCTCTGTTGATTTCATGCGTTTTTTGGCTGTCGCAATAAAGAATATCAAAAGATATTGTATTATATTCAAACCCGTTGAGTGCACAGTCTGCATAAACCGACTCTTTCGAAAGATAATATTTCAAAAGTTTCTTGGCAGATGTTATGTATTTTTTTTCATCTATTTCCCACTCAGGGTAAATATTTTCGCTGAAAATATGAAACTTAGTTTTTATCGCCATTTCCGTCCTTTTTGTCCTCGTCGGAATGCTGCTCTTCAAGTTTTGCAATTTTATTTTCCAGATCTTCATCAAGAATTTTTGATGGCATTTTAATTTTATTTTTGGAAAATTCCTCGACTATATTTTCCTGATACTTAATCCTGTTATGCTGCATTCCTCTTAATATTCTGCTGAAAGTTGCCGCAATAACTTTTATGTCATGCAAAGTCAAAGGACTATCCGCAAGCTGTGTATCGTTTAGTCTTTCAACAATAATTTTGTCAATAATATTGTCAATTTCTTCAGGTGTCGGATTTTTCAAAGATCTTACGGCCGACTCTACCGCATCTGCTATCATCAAAATCGCAGTTTCCTTCATATTAGGCTTTGGCCCTGTGTAGCGGAACTGGTCTTCCTTAACATTTTCAATACCTTCTTCCTGAACTGCCTGATTGTAGAAGTATTTTGCAAGTCCTTCTCCATGATGCTGCAGAATAAAATTATTAATTACAGATGGAAGATGATATTCTTTCGCAAGTTCAACCCCGTCTTTCGGGTGCGCCGTAATAACCATCTTACTCAATCTAGGATTTAATTTTGTATGCGGATTTTCGATTCCGAAGTATGATTGGTTTTCTACAAAAAACAGCGGCCTTTTTAACTTTCCTATATCATGATAAAAAGCCCCGACTCTTGCTAAAATAGGATTTGCCCCGATAGCTTCCGCTGCAGCTTCACATAAATTGGAAACCATAAGACTGTGATGATAAGTTCCGGGAGCCTCAATCTGCAAACGCTTCAGCAACGGCTGGTTGTGGTCTGCAAGTTCCGCAAGCCCGTACGGCGTAATTATCTGGAATGTGCTTTCAAACAATGGCAGTGTCCCAAGAACTATCATTGAACTTATAATACCGTTCAAAAGTATAAAAGCACTGTTTTTTACAATAAGCAGACTGCTTACGTCTATTAAACACTTTTCGAGCATATAAATGCTCAAAACAATAATCAACCCTGATAAAGAAATTACAAATCCTGCCTTTATAAGGTCAAACCTTCTTGAATAACGAATTCTTGAAATTGTTATCATTGAAATCAAACCTAAAAGCAGGAACGTAATCAAAAACTGCGTATCATACTGAACACCAACGGTTAGAACCGTTAAAAGAACAGTAGCCGCAACAAATGCTATTCTTGAATTTGTAAATATTGCAAGCAGCAGAATGTATGCAGGGATCGGAAGCACATATGGTGAAAATCCTGTAGGCAGCACAACAGCAATCATTGCAAGCATTAACGATAATACCGCAGATATTGCCATATATCTCGTCTCCAAAAACGGTTTTTCAAAAAATTTCATATAACTTAAAAATATCAAAGTACTTATAAACACGAGTACATATATAGCCAAAAGCCCCTGCCAGTTCAGTTCATATACATTGTAGCCTGCCTGCCTTAAAGCATCACGCTTCAATCTTGTAACCGGCTCGCCTTCAAAAACAATCTTATCTCCCTTATGAATTGTAATTTCATAAGGTTTAACAGAATTTTCAGCATTTTTTCGTGCAATTTCAGTTGCAAATTCATCAACAACTAAGTTTGGCACGATAACCTGTTCCAATATGCCTTTTATTGCCGAAATTTGACGCTTTGAAACATTTGAAACCATATTATCAGTAATTATTTGGTCTATATTATTTCTCTCATAATCTTTTTCAGTAATTCCGACTCTCAAAATATTTGCAAGTGTAAGATTTGCCTTATCATAAACTTCTCTTAAAACCGAATCCTCCGACTTCAAAAGAAAATCAATTACAAAATCTTTGCGCTCTTTGTTCGAAATATCCAAAAGTATTGATAATTCGTCCTTCTTAACGCTTTCTTCAACCTCTTTTTTTCTTATCTGCAAGATAGAATTTTCTAAAGTCTCAAGGTTGGTTCTGATAAAATCGTCTTCGGCAGGAGTCAGAACATAGTCAACTTTTTGTGCGACCTCTTTTTTATGCTGCTCTGTCCGCTTAACATCAATAACAGTAAATGTTTTCTGAGCAATTATATCTTTTTTGCTTATTCCATTTTCAATAATACTCTGGAAAAAATAATTTTGAGAAGAAATAATCGCAGTCATAACAAGTGTAAAACTTAAAAACGCTAATACTTTCAGCGTTCTAGATGCCATGAAAAATGCTTTTATTTTTTCTAAAAATCCTGTATTTTGCATTTGTTAAAAACCCTCATAAATAAATCTGACTTATTATGCAGTATTTAAGATTTTTTTTCAAGACTTGAAAAAAAAACTACTGTTAAAAAAAATATTTTTATTATATAATTAAATCATAAAAATGACAATTTTAATAGAATTTGCAGTTAAAGTGCAAAATTGAGACGGGGTATAAAAAGAGCCTTTGCATCCTTTAAAATTTTTATAAAACGTTTCCGAAATGACAAAAACAATTGTCTGAAACACAATTATTGTACGGAAATCAGCGTGATGAAACATTGCTTAATAAAACTTAATAAACGGCTAAAAATTAGCAATTTTTATTATTTTTGAACCTATATATATATGGAAGGTTTCATTATTTGGTGAAGTGGCATGAAAGTAGAAAGCATTAAAAACAATTTTAGAACCCGGACGGCAATACAGCAAAACAAGCCGTACGGAACCAATTTTACTTCCAGATACAACCCGGCAGACTATATTTCAGAAATTAAAATGGAAAATGAAATTAAAGATTTCATGCCATCAGCAGTCAAAGGGATGAAAAGATTATGCGATAATATGGGTGAAACGCAAAACATCATAATTAATGCCCTTGGAACAGGTCTGGTAGCACCTATATTTATTAAATGGAACCCGCTTTCCAAAACGGATGAAGATACAAGAACATATTCAGCATGGAGACAGCCTGTATCAGCTGTTCTGGCCGTTGTAACACAGGTCGGAGTAACTATACCTTTCAACAAAATGATTGAAAACAGAGCTAATGCCGGTTTTTATGATGCAAAATACAATAAAACACTGTTTCAGGATGATAAATTCATCACAAAACAACTCAAACGTATTTATCCGTATGCTTCAAAAAAACAAATACAAGAAATGACTCAAAGTAAAATGGCTGAACAATATCAAAATCTTATCCACATGATTCAGGACAACAAAGTCATTATGAGTAAAGAAGACGGAAGTCCGCTTCCAATGGATGACCAGAAATTCAAAGAACTTGTTGATAAAGTCCTCCAGAAAAAAATAGATTTTGAAAATAGCGAACTTAACAAATGCAACAAAATTACAATTCCTAAAAAACTGAAACGGGGTGAATATTACAGAACCCACAAGGAAGAAGCCTTAAACATATTCAACGACCTCAACTCCAAACTTTCAAAAACTTCAAGCCCTCAATCAATACAGTCTGAAGTTAAACGTCTTAAAAAACAACACAAAAATGGAGATAAAGAATTAATCGCAATATTTGATGATATCCTTGGCAGACGCGGGAATAATGATACAGAGCTTAAGGTAGCATTGCAGGATAAATTGTCAGGAATTTTAAGAGATATTGATTATCACACAGGATTTTCAAGTACCGAAGAATGGAAAAATGGTGTTATTAACTACGAAACTGAATCAAGAATTAATCCTATAAAAGAATCTCTTGAGAACTTGAATAAGATGAAAGAAATGATATCTAATAAGCAAACTGTAGGAGAAATTGAGGATTATCTTGACGAAATAGTAACCCAAAAAGAAAGCCACAGATTATTCAAATTTAAACTGTCAAAAGAAGTTGCAGCCGAAATGCAGAAGGTTGTGAAAAACAACTTAAAGGCACACAAACAGATAACAGGATTAATTGTATCATTCCTGATGCTTCCTATATCCTGCTCGCTTCTGAACTGGTGTTACCCGAGATTTATGGATACATTTTTCCCGAATCTTTCTAACAAAAAACACCCGAAAGAAATAAAAAATCTGGTAAACCAGGCTAATCATCAAACGGAGGTGAAATCATGAGCTTTATTTCTCCGATAACAAACAGAATAAATGCAGGAATGAAAGCATGTTATAACTATTGCTTAAAAAAACCTGATATGATGCTTTCAAGAACCCAATTTCTGGACAAAGCCTGCCAGAAATTTCAGGATCCCAAAGCAAATGCAGCCTGGATTGCCGGATTAGGAGTTGCTTCCGTCATATTAAAAGACGGTTTCGGATGCTATTTATATGTAAAACAGAGTTTAAATAATAAAAAAATTCCTGAAGATAAAAGAAAATTTGTAGCTGCCTTAGACCTTGCAAACGGCGGATTGATGATATTGTTACAAATATTGTTGACATACACAATTTCTAAAAAAGCATTTCAGGAAAAAATGTTCAACAAATTGTTCGGAAAACTATTTAACAGACAATCATCCAAGAGTGTTCAGGCGGTTATGGAACAAAAACTTCCTGGCAAAGTTAAAGGAAATCAAGAATTTCACAGAGCATTTGAAGGATACAGAGATGCTTCAATTGCAGCCTTCGGCTCTTTAACAACGCTGATTGCAGCAACAACGGTAGGCAAACGTATAATTACACCGTTTATTGCAACACCGCTTGCTGATAAAACAAAAGAATGGATGTGCAGAAATGACAAGCCGGTACATATTCATAAAGACACCAAAAATACATACGACACAAACATTTCTGCTGAAGAAAGGGCTGATATGCAGAAAAATAATCAAACTGCACACCAGCCTCAACAATCTAATCTTTGGAAACGGGCTGTTGAAAAAATAAAACCTTCAAAACAAGACCAAACATCTGCTCAGCCTCAAGAGTCTAATCTTCTGAAGCAGGCTGTTGAAAAAATGAGTGCTTAACCTATTTTATTCACAGGCGTTTTTGGCGGCTTGCCGGACAAAACATCAACAATTTGATGACTTACATCATCTGCGAC
>CALUTA010000094.1 GCA_944323585.1 Candidatus Gastranaerophilales bacterium | reverse complement strand
TATCGGCTGACTAAAATCAAGTGTTAAAGGTGACTGTGTCACTTCAAGTCCCTTTATCGGCTTGATAGATATTAACCAGCAGGTGGGGCAGCTTCGCCGCTTCGTATTTCGCTGTCGGGCAACTATAATCAAGTGTCAATATGATAAAATCTGATTTAATAAAAATTCCATTTACAAACGATAATATTGAAATAGAAAATACCTTGCGCCTAAAGGGAATTGAACCATTAAGATGGGCCGTTGTAAAGGTTGATAAGAATGAGATAACAATAAGTGTTTCTTACAGTGCTGATTGAGAGTTGCCGTTGTATGTTTATCAGAGGATTTTAAATGTAGTATTACAGGCCTCGTAATATATATTAATACAATATTTGATTTTAAAAATTTTTGATTTACACTGTTTCGTAATGGAGTGGCCGGGTCGGAATGAAAAAACTTACCGGCAAATTCCGGAGGTGCAGGTATTCTAAGTCGATTACCAGCTTTCGGGTAAAACAAATTAAGGAGAAAAAAATGACACCAAAAAACTTTTTATTTACTTCCGAATCAGTAACGGAAGGACACCCCGACAAAGTATGCGATCAGATTTCTGATGCTATTTTGGATGAATTTTTGACAAAATATCCGCAGGCACGTGTTGCGGCAGAAACAACCGTAACTACAGGTATGGCGCTTGTTTGCGGCGAGATTACTGCAGACTGTTATGTTGATATTCCGTCTGTTGTAAGAAATACAATCAAAAATATCGGATATGTAGGAACATCAGGCGGCGGTTTTGATTACAAAACCTGTGCGGTTTTGACAAGTATTGATGAACAATCCTGCGACATTGCAGGCGGTGTAAATAAGGCTCTGGAAGCACGTTCTACCAATGCCGGAACCTCGGTATCCGAAACTGAAAACATTGGCGCCGGCGATCAGGGAATTATGTTCGGTTATGCTTGTAACGAAACCCCTGAATTAATGCCGCTCCCGATAAGTCTTGCGCACAAACTTTCCTATAGACTTGCTCAGGTCAGAAAACAGGGTATTTTGAGTTACTTAAGACCGGACGGCAAATCACAGGTTACTGTTGAATATGTTGAGGGCAAACCATCAAGAATTCACACTGTTCTTATCTCAACCCAGCATGATCCGGAAATTAACGGAGTTTGTGACAATGAAAAAGTTCAGGAAATAATTGCAAATGATATTAAAAAATATGTAATTGATTACGTATTTGCATCAGAAGAAATAAAACTTGACAGCGATACAAAAATTCTTGTAAACCCGTCAGGCAGATTTGTAGTGGGCGGCCCTCAGGGAGATGCAGGTTTGACCGGACGTAAGATTATCGTTGATACTTACGGCGGTTATTCACGTCACGGCGGCGGCGCATTCTCCGGTAAAGACCCGACAAAAGTCGACAGATCAGCTGCTTATGCTGCAAGATACGTGGCTAAAAATGTTGTTGCGGCAGGTCTTGCAGAAAAATGCGAAATTGAACTTGCTTATGCAATCGGTGTTGCAGAACCTGTTTCAATTATGGTTGATACATTCGGCACAGGCAAAATTTCTGATGATGAAATTTCAGCACTTGTGTCAAAACATTTTGACTTAAGACCGGCTGCGATTATCAACAAATTTAATCTTCGTGGTCTGCCGGCTAAAAATGGCGGTAAATTCTATCAGTTGCTGGCTGCCTACGGTCATATGGGCAGAACTGATATCTTCGTTCCGTGGGAACAGACAGATAAGGCTGAAGAATTGAAAGCTGAAGTTTGTGCCTGTGGCTGCGCATTAAACTAGAATTTTCAATATACTTTAAATATAGAGGAGGATATTTATCCTCCTTTTTTATTTTGCCGGCAAAAAATAATATTTACGGGATTTATATAAATCAAAAGGAGAAATTTATGATAAACAGATTAGGTATATCACCTGCATTTACCTCAAAAGTATATTTAGTTGATGACGATTATTGCGGAACTTACAGCTATAACATGGCAGCAGAAGGCAGCGGATTTGATCAGAAAGTATTAAAGCAGGCAATAAAGAAATTGGAAAATAACGGCGCAAATGATGTTGTTACACTGAAAGCTCTTTTACAAGATGACTTTGACCAGCATGATAAATATCTGTTGCAGGTGAAAGAAATGAGAGGTAATACCGCCTATGTCGGTTTTCAGCCGTCTGCAGCTTGCTCGGTTGCAGGAATATTGAAAGCCTATAATGAAGCAAAATCAGATATGGTTGAAGCTGCGACAGGTGAATTGGCAGATTATGTAATTTAATCAGGCCAATTATTATAAAAAATATGCACTAAAAAAGGTTCAGAAACTAAATTCTGAACCTTTTGAATTTTTTAGAATTTGTTTTTATTTATGAGCGGTGCTTTTCAGGTGAAGTTCTCTCAACTGCTGCAGAGAAGCTTCTCCCGGAGCATCACTCATAAGGTCTTTGGCGCCCGAGTTTTTCGGGAATGCAATAACATCACGAATGCTTTCCGTACGGCAAAGGAGTGCAACAAGTCTGTCAAGACCGATTGCAAGACCGGCATGCGGAGGTGTTCCGTATTGAAGCGCGTTTACCATAAATCCGAATTTTTCTTTAGCTTCGTCTTCTGTTAAGCCAAGTGCCTTAAATACTGCGGATTGAACGTCTGATGAGTGGATTCTGACAGATCCTCCGCCGAGTTCCGTCCCGTTGTAGACAATGTCATATGCAATTGATTTAACGTGCCCCAGATCACCTGATTTAAGTTTATCCAGATCTTCAATGCAAGGTGATGTAAACGGGTGGTGCATTGCCATAAATCTGCCTTCTTCGTCACTCCATTCAAACATCGGGAAGTCTACAACCCATAACAAATTATGTTTGCTTTCGTCAATCAGGTTAAGACGTTTGCCGAAATACAGTCTTAATCTGCCCATAATGTCATAGACGAGTTTTGGTTTGTCTGCAACAAAGAAAATTATGTCGCCTGCAACAGCACCTGCTCTTTCCTGAATTTGTTTAGCCTGCTCTTCTGTCACGAACTTCATAACAGGAGATTTTGGTGTTCCGTCTTCAAGATAGATGATGTTTGCAAGAGCTTTAGCACCGAATGATACGGCAAGTTTTGTAATATCATCAATATCTTTTCTTGAGAAGCTTGCGCCGCCGGGGATTCTGATACCTCTTACAATTCCGCCGTTTTCAAGGGTGTTTCTGACGATATGGAATTCAGATTGAAGAATGATATCGCCGATGTCAAAAAGTTCCAATCCGAAACGGGTGTCGGGTTTGTCTGAACCGTATCTGTCCATAGCTTCCTGCCATGGCATCTGGATGAACGGAGGTTTAACCTCAACTCCAGCAGCTTTGAATGTTTCGACAATCAAACCTTCAACGCATTTGATAACATCCTGCTGTTCAACAAAAGACATTTCAAGGTCGATTTGTGTAAATTCTGGCTGGCGGTCAGCACGCAAATCTTCATCACGGAAACATTTTGCGATTTGGTAATATCTTTCGATACCGCCTACCATTAAGAGTTGTTTAAAAATCTGCGGTGACTGCGGCAGTGCATAGAATTTGCCTTCCTGAACACGTGAAGGAACCAGATAATCTCTTGCGCCTTCCGGAGTTGTTTTAATCAAAATAGGTGTTTCAACTTCCAGAAAATCTTCGCCGTTAAGATAGCTTCTTGCAGCCTGACAGATTTTGTGGCGCAGAGTCAAATTGTGAAGCATACTTTCGCGTCTGATATCAAGGTATCTGTATTTGAGTCTTACGTCTTCTGAAACGTTTTCATCATCAAGCACAAACGGCAATGTTTTAGCTTCTGACAAAATTTCAACTGATTCAGGATACATTTCAACCTGACCTGTTGCGTATTTTTCGTTGTAAGTTTCTTCTGGTCTTCTTGTAACTTTGCCTTTCACGCAAATTACATATTCAGATCTCAATTTTTCAAAAACTTTGTGAACTTCGGGGTTAATCTGCGGGTTTGCAACAAGCTGAAAAAAGCCTGTACGATCTCTCAATTCCACAAACAAAATTCCGCCTAAATCCCTGATTGTTGCGGCCCAGCCTGAAAGGGTAACTTCTTCATTCAAATTGTTTAAATTAAGCTCTCCGCAATTGTGATTTTTTAATTTTGTTGTTATCATTTTCATTTCCTTACTTAATTTTAAACGTCTATTATTATCATATCAAAAACATAAAAAAGTGAACGAAAATTTTGAATTTTTATAACATTTATTGAGCAAAAACGCAAAAATTTTTATTTATGTGATTTAATTTTTACATGAGAATTACACCCATAAATTTTTACACACCGCAATTCAAAGCTCATTCTTATAAAATTGAGCCTAAAATCTGCGATTTTGAAATACGAACAGATAATAATCCATATCTTGGAGAAAAGCCTTATCTGATTTACGATGATTATGGCGAGAAACGTGAAATTGAAATGGAAAAAGAAAACGGCTTGTATTCAGCCAAAGCAGAAGCTCACCCCTGGCAAAAAGATTTTAAATATCATATAAAATATCGGGATACTAGTAAGCTTGATTTAAAAGACGGGAAAGAATATTCTGTTGATTTTGATAATTTAAGGATGGATGCAACAACGCATTTGAGAAAACAACATCAACAACCTATGGTACATCCTTTTAAATCAGGTTCTGCTATCGGTAAAATTTTCTATAGACCTCATATCACTCCTGATGAGATTGAAAATAGTATCAAAGAACCATCTATTGTAATTTGCAAACGTATTAAGTCCAGTTCTATAAATAATCCTAATGTAGTCGGCGTAATTTTGTTATCTGATGATTTTTCTACTCTTTCTCATGAAGCTTCATGGCTAAGATACAGTACAAAAATTTGTGGTGCGGTCTATGATGCTCAAGTGATAAGTCAGCTGCAAGATTTGAACGGTCAAAATGTAGAAATCGAGCTTGATGATAATTATATAAATTTTGCAAAATCAAATAAAACACCTACTCCCATGATTTATCCGACAATACAAGTCCCTGAACTTAAATATTCAGATAAAATTTTAACATCCGGTGAATACACATCGGATTTAGTTGGTGCAAAGGCGGTAAATTTAAGACGTCTTGAAAGGCTTGTGAATGAAGGTAAAATTGATGTAAAAATTCCAAAATCTGTAACCCTCACACATGGATATATTCAAAAAATGTTTGACAAAAATGAAGAACAAAGAGTAAGCTATGAAAAACATAAAAATGCTTATCCCTGTAAAGAGGCAGCCTATGCACCTTACCTTGAGGCTCAAAGTAGAGCTATGATGTCAGATTTGATGGATACATTGAGAAAAAACTGCATAGACGGCAATTTGGTAATGGTACGTTCAGCCTTTAACGGTGAAGATTTACCCAATTACTCAGCTGCAGGAATTTATGATAGTCAGCTAGCCACAAATGAACCGGCAGATTTATATGAAAGTATTATAAGTGTCGCCCAATCAAAATGGCAACAACGTGCTATTTCTTCACGTCAAAAACATAGCATACCTGAAGATGCAATTAAACCATCTGTAATAATACAAGAACAAATCAGTCCTGATTATAAATTTACGCTATACACAGATTATAAAGATAACAGAATGCGAATCGAATTGTATTCTGATAAGATGTGGCTTTGGGGTGAAACACAACAGCCAAATGTATTCACCTATGATAAAAATACAGGTGAATTAACTTATGACTCAGTTCAGTTAGGAGAAACTACTCTTACATATGATGAGAATTTTAATCTAAAAGACTTACCGCCATTAAAATATGATCTTTCGAATAAGCCTGAAGTCTTTAAATTAATCCAAAAACTTGTCAATAACGCTCTTGTGATTGAAAAAGAATTTGGAGCTCCGCAAGATATTGAGGGTGGTTTTGCTGATAATGAAATTTACCTCTGGCAGACAAGAAATATTCCAAGAGCTTATGACTTAGGGAATATTGACACAAAATTTCTTGACTCTCGTCTTTCTCCTGAAATGTTAGCCGCAAAACAAAATTACTTAAAAAATCCTAATCCAAAAACCTATAAAGAATTTAC
>CALUTA010000093.1 GCA_944323585.1 Candidatus Gastranaerophilales bacterium | reverse complement strand
TTCAACCCTTCAACAAACAATTAATATTTTTCGCAAAGAACTTCAAAATAAGCTCTCGGGTGATGGCAATTAGGACACTTGGCAGGTGCAGAGGTGCCGTGATGAATATAGGCGCATTCTCTGCACATCCAGTCTGTTTCGTAATCTTTTTTGAATACGGTGTCATTTTCTATGTTTTCAAGCAGTTTTTTAAATCGTGCTTCATGGTGTTCTTCTGCCCGCCTTACGTGCTTAAATGTATTTGAAATATCTTCAAAACCTTCTGCTTTTGCGGTTTCTTCGCCGTCTTTATACAGAAGCGACCATTCTTCGTGTTCACCTTCTATTGCACTTTTAAGGTTTTCTTCTGTTGTGCCGAGGAAAAAAGGATAGGTGCCAGTGACTGTTCCTGCTGTATTGCCGATATATTCATAGAACAGTTTTGCATGTTCTTTTTCATTTTCTGCTGTTTTTAGAAAAATATCTGCTATTTGTTCGTAACCTTCTTGCTTTGCAACTTTTGCAAAATATGTATATCTGTTTCGGGCCTGTGATTCTCCGGCAAAGGAGTTTATCAAAATTTGTTCTGTTTTGGTTCCTCTTAATTTTTCGCTGCTCATAAAATCCTCCGTTTTTCTTTTTCAATGATAATTTTGTTATCAAATTCCGGCAATTAGTATGTACGGTTAGACGCAAGGGGAATATTCAGGCAGAAAGATTATCCTTTTTCGGGATTATATCGGCAATCAGAAAAAACATAATACATGTATGTAATGTAAAGGGTGATTATATGAATTTGTTTAATTACACAAAGAAACTTTCCGAAAAAATTTCATATTACGATCGCCTGACACGTGAGGCGAAGAAAAACTTCTCGATGTCAAATCCGTTTATGCGTCCTTCTAATTTGACTGTTGTGTGGGTTGAAAACTGCGCTGAAAAAAATAATAAAAAAGAAAATTAATCAAAATCAATAAGTTTATTTCAGTAAATTCACTTTTTAATACGTCTGCCTGTTTCTGAGTCAAAGAGATAAATATCTTCTTCTTTTATGCTGAGGTCAATATTTTCTCTGATTTCATAATCAGGCGGAAGTTTTGCACTGCATTTTGACTCCCCGATATTAAAGTAGACGATTTTTTCGCTTCCGAGAAGTTCGTACATATCGACTTTAGCGCTGAATTTTATATCTCCTCCGCAAACCATTTTTTCAGGTCTTATTCCAAGAATTACCTGTTTGCCTTCCGGAAGCTCTGATAATTTGACTTTTCCTCCCGCAAATTCCGCAAAACCGTTGTTAATTTGCGCAGGGATAAAGTTCATCTGCGGAGAGCCGACAAATCCTGCGACAAATGTGTTTGCAGGGTTGTTGTAAATTTCCTCGGGCGGCGCCACCTGCTGAATTACGCCTTTATCCAGAACAACAATTCTGTCGCCCATTGTGAGTGCCTCTGTCTGGTCGTGGGTTACGTAAATAAAAGTCGTCTGAAGTTTTTCGTGAAGCTTCTTAATCTCCGAGCGCATCTGGACTCTTAGTTTTGCATCAAGGTTTGACAAAGGTTCGTCCATAAGGAAAACTTTCGGATTTCTGACAATCGCACGTCCGAGCGCAACCCTTTGTCTTTGCCCGCCTGAAAGCTGTTTGGGTTTTCTGTCCAGATATTCGGTAAGATTTAGAATTTCTGCGGCTTCTTTGACTTTTTTCTCAATTTCGGGTTTTGGAACTTTCCGCATTTTTAAGCCGAAAGCAATGTTTTCTCTGACCGTCATATGAGGGTAAAGTGCGTAACTCTGGAAAACAAACGCAATATCTCTGTCTTTTGGCGGAATATCATTGACTTTTTTGCCGCCTATAAGAATGTCGCCTCCCGTGATTTCTTCAAGTCCTGCAATCATTCTCAAAATTGTAGACTTTCCGCATCCGGAAGCCCCGACAAGAACTATAAATTCTTTGTCGTTGATTTCAAGGTCAATATTATCTATTACGACTTTGCTGTCGTATTTTTTACAGACATTTTTTAATGTTACGCTACTCATCTTCTAAAATAATCCCTTTTTCTACAGGCAAAATTATATTGAATGTTGTTCCTTTCATAATTTCTGTTTCAACCCAGACAGTGCCGTTGAGTCTGCCAAGAAGGGTTCTCACCGTTCCAAGCATTACAGAGCGGATAAAGTTCTTTTTGTTAATCTTATCAAGCTGCGAATACGGTTCAAAAAGTCCGTCAAGTTCGATTTCTTTAAGCCCCATTCCTGTGTCTTTTACTGAAATTTGCAGATATGCTCTGCTGTCTGCCTGATTAATTACTTTTACCCCGCGTTTAATGACGTTTTCCATATCCGGATTGGTAAGAGTAATTGTTATTGAGCCGATTTCTGTAAGTTTCAACGATACTTCAAGAATATTCTGCAGTACTGTTTTTAAAATATTTTCATCTGTTGTAATCGTTTTTGAAGCCAGTTCCTCAAACTCAAGATTTATTGTTAATTTTTTAGAATTAATTGAATTTTCATTTGCTCTGATTATTTCCTGAATTTTGTTTATAACATCAAAGGTCTTTATGTCCAATTTGACAAGGTTGGATTCGGCTTTTGAAAATTCAAAAAATTTATCCATAAAGTATAAAAGATCAGTGGCATTTTTGTTAATAATTTTTACATACTTACTCTGCTTTTCAGCTATTTCTCCACCAAGCCCGTCGGTGAGGGCATTTGAAAAACCGATAATTGATTGAAGCGGAGATTTAAAATCATTTGTAAGTTTATTCAGCATAAGGTTTTTGTCTTTGTTTAACCTGCCTGTTTTTTCGGCATTGGCAAGGACTTTTGTCATAGCAGTTACATCGCGGATTGTGACGATAAACTGGTCTTCCATTAAGGATGCGTTAAGTTCAATGAAAAATTCGTGGTTTTCACCCGTTGCAGCCCCTGCAATCACCGGAACGTGCTTGTCAGACGAACGGTTCACAAGTTCTAAACCTTTATTTACGAAATCGTCGAAATAAAGATCTACTTCTTCTGATGTATCTATATTAAAAAGGTACTCTGCCTCACGATTGGTCCAGAGAATCCGTCCGCTGTTATCCAGCAATATGACGGCATCCGGCAGGTTCCTTAAAATTTCTTTCAGATTTATTCCGCTAAACAAATTAGTAAAATTCATATTGCCTTAGATCCCATTTTATTATATAATAAATGATAACATAAAAATTTTTGCTCTAATTTCATGAAATATTAATTTTTGTAATTTTTTTTATAAAAACTAGCAAAAAATTTATTTTTTATGTTTTAAAGCAAAAAAGCGCGAGTGAGATTTACAGATTAAGTAATGAAGATATTAAAAAGATAGAAATGCTGTAATATCATCCCGGTGTTTTAAAGGTAGTACAAAAGTGCGTAAGGAAACTTCGCAAAGCAAAGGATGTGAACCATGAGAGAAATCAATAACAATACAAACAATTTAGGTTTTTCAGGCGTTCAGAAATTTGACCAGCAAAAAGAGAACCAGGCACCTTTGGCTGATATCCAACCGGAACAGACTCCGCAGAAAGAGTTGCAGGACCTTTCTCAGATGCCGTCTGCAGTTACAGGCCGTTCACTTGTATTTACAGGCAATTCTATTGATAAAGACCTCCAATTTTTGATGAAAAATCCGGAATTCTGCGAAAAAGCTAATGCTTTTTTTGATGCCGCAGAATCTCAACATGGCTATGAAGAAGCTTCCAGACTTATGGACGGATTTGTAAACGAGTTTAAAAATTAGTCCTACTTAGGACTGCTTTTTAAGCATTGTGCAAAGAGCCTGCATTGCAAGCTTGTAACTGTCAACACCAAACCCTGATATCTGGCCTTTGCAAACACCTGCAATCAGTGATTTTTGCCTGAAATCTTCTCTTGAATGAATGTTTGTCATATGAACTTCTATTGTCGGAATGTTTACTGATGCTATTGCATCTCTAATGGCAACGCTTGTATGAGTGTAGGCCGCTGCATTAAGTACAATTCCGTCGGCCTTCTGGTAAGCCTGCTGAATTTTTTCAACAATTTCGCCTTCGTGGTTGCTCTGGAATGTTTCTATGTCAATACCAAGTTCAAAAGAATACGCATACAATTCCTTTTCAAGGTCTTTTAAGGTCATATGTCCATACTTTTCTGGCTCCCGAATTCCAAGCATATTCATATTTACACCGTTAATAACCAAAATTTTCATGACAATTTCTCCTGCTATAATATTATAATAAAATCAACTAATTGTAAATTTTTATTAAAATTTGTATGACTCATGTAACAAAAATAGCATGCTTATTTTATCATGCATGTACAACTATCCCCAAATCTCCTCCCAAGATTATTGTTCAAAGTCGCACTAAAAAGTGTGGCTTTTTTTTATAAATTTGTGATGTATTTTTTGAGAAACAGTTAAAAGAATATTTTTAGGGAATAATAGATATAGGAAAATATTATTTGAGTGATTTTACCTGAGAGTTAATTGTACTTGACTTTATTAAAAAAATAGCTAAAATATAAATATAGACCATACTTTCAGGGGAAGGCTCCGATTATATTTTTTAAGGATTTATTTTATGCGTTTGATTGAGAAGTTAAAAGAATTTGAACAGCAATATATGTTTATCCGTTGGGCGACAGGCGGCGAATACGGCAAGCTTGTTTATGCCGGAGATGATTTTATCGAGTTTGACGTAATCAATGTTGACACAATGGATTACTCGGAAACAGTGTTTATTCAGAGTCCTTTGATTTTGGAAGTTGCAATCGGCGGGTCTGATATCGCGAGAATCATTGCCGAAATGTCTTCTAAAATTACGCTTGAATAGTGCAGACGGATGAAGTATCTGTTTGTGCCGGACTAGATGCAGATTTAGGTATAATCCGAGTTTTGTTAACTTGTGCTACGTAAGATGTAGGTCGGATTTACTAATCCGACATTTTATCTGCGTGTTTCTATTTCTTTCGTACGTTTCTTTATCTTTGTTGGGCTGAAAGCCCAACCTACAAAATTTCCAACTATTCCAAAATTTCTGATTGAGTCGGATTAGTAAATCCGACCTACTAAACTGTCATTGCGAGCGAAGCGAAGCAATCCAGCTGATTGTTAAATAGGCCATCTTGAGGGCAAAACCTGAATATTACCAGGCTCAGAATGCTAAATTTTTATATATTTGTGTTGGCTAAGAGATAATTGCGAGATTTCTCCGGATGGAAAACTTATAATCATTGGATATCCTTAGTTGTTTAAATATTGAAACTTTTTCTGGTGCCTTCTTCGTGGTAGAAGCCGCCGCCGCATATGGTTTCAATTACCTTAAGCACAAATTCCCTCGGGGCATCCTGCTGATTAAGGTAAAATTCACGATTTGTCAGGTGTTTAATCTTCATAATGCAATTCTGGTTGCTTTCGGCTGGAACAAACAGCGAGGCAACTTCATTATCCAGAAGTCTGCCCATTTCTTCGTCGTGTTCATTCAGACCTTTCATAATTTCGTAGTAATTCCCTCTGATTGCCATAATTCTTCCGGAGAATACGTGCTGTCCGTTTTCTCTGTAAAGAGCCTGAGGCTGGAAGTTGCAGCGGGTTGTAAAACTTATTTTATGCCAGAGAATGTTCACGATAATAACCGATTTTTGCGGGTCAATGTCAAGGTAAATATTTTGAGTCGTGACATTTCTGGAGGCAAAGGCTTCTTTGAGCGTATCCACAACATCCTGAAGATCGCCTGCCATGCGGGCAAAAATTTCTGCCGTATTCATTGTTGCGTGCTGATAATCCAGAAACTGCTTGTACATATGAGTTGACACAAGGCCGATTCGTTCCTGTATAAGAGCGGACTTTCTTGATGATGTTTCGGAATTATCAAAGCTTTCGTAGTTATTAAGCAATTTTTAAGCCCCTTTATTAATTTTATAACATATTTTAATAATAAACATGTACCTATGTAAAGATTATATGTTTTTTCGTTACAAATTTGAATACATACAAATATCTATTTTTGTTAATTGCAATCGGAAAAGTTAGTCTAATTTTTGTGCGATTACAAGGATTGGGGTGTATGTGAGGGTAACTTTATCGAAATTTTCTAGATATTTTTTGCAAAAGTTTTTGACGTCCGAAAAATCCCATTTTTTGTCCCCGAGAGAATTTACGCCGGTATTTTTGAGGTGGTATAGAAGTTCAAGCGGTGTTGAAAATTCCAGAACCTGTTTAAATGTTTCAATTTTCAGAATTTTGTAATTTTTTTGAAGAATTTCTTTTAATTCG
This sequence comes from Candidatus Gastranaerophilales bacterium, assembly GCA_944323585.1. Classification (GTDB taxonomy): domain Bacteria; phylum Cyanobacteriota; class Vampirovibrionia; order Gastranaerophilales; family Gastranaerophilaceae; genus Scatenecus. Next base: position 35 of record CALUTA010000093.1, on the reverse strand, counting down.
TCTTCTGACTTGTAATCAAGCGAAAGCCCCGTGAT
>CALUTA010000092.1 GCA_944323585.1 Candidatus Gastranaerophilales bacterium | reverse complement strand
ATCAGATTCTTCGGGCGTAAACTCCCTCAGAATGACATAAAACCAGCCGACCTTTGCGGAGCGAACAATCAATGTTCTGTTTCACAACAACAGAGCAAGTGCTGTTTGAGTGCGAAGCACGAGTTCACTTGCTTTATGTGAAACGGTTCCAATTGATTAGTGAGTGAAGCTCAGGTCGGGAGCTTCTTTGCGGTACTTTCTTGTCGGCACAAGAAAGTACCTTATGCAGACACAACAAAGATTAGTTGCCCAACCTGTAGTTTCTTTAATCAGCTGGATTGCTCGCTTCGCTCGCAATGACAGGAATGTCACCCTAGCCCCTTGTGGTAGAGGGCTGTCATTCTGAGGACATTGCCCGAAGAATCTCTTATTATAGGCTCAGAATGACGTAAAACAAAAAACATTTTGTCTAAAGGTTTTCTTCCTTTTGGTTTTCAAGATTGTTGTAATCGGCTCCACCTACTGCTTTATAAAGGTTAATCGTTGAAATAAGATAGTTTATTTTATTAGAAATTTCTGCTCTTTCGCTCAGGATAAGATTTTCTTCTTCTTTAAGGTGATCAAGCTGTGATTTTGCGCCGATATTCAATTTCTTTTCGCTTAGCGAGAATTTTTCTTTTTCAAGGTTTAATCTGTCAAGACTTTTGTCGTAATTGCCTTTGGATGTTTTTGCAGTATTCAGAGAATCATTCAGCTCCTGAATTGAAGTCATAAGGATTTTTTCATAAATTTGTGAAGCTTTTTCGTACTCAAGTTTGTTGAACCTTAAGTGCGCCATCTTTGCTCCGCCTGTGAAAAGGTCAATTGAAGGCAATATACCGAAGTTTGACAGGAATGTATGCGAATCAAAAAGGTGTGAAAGATTTGTGTAAGAATTAAATCCTGCCTGTCCATACAGTACAAATTTCGGTAGAAAATCACGTCTTGCAGCTTTAACGTCATATCCGATTTTTTTGATGTAATCTTCCGCTTTTACAAGATCCGGTCTTTTTTCGATTGCGTTTGCAGAGATACTGTCAGGAATCACTGGAAGCATTAAAACTTCATAAGAACTTCTTGATATTTCATTTGCATTCCTGTCGCCCAGAAGCACTATCAACTGGTTTAAAACAGTGTCTTGTTTGTTTTTGTAGTCGTTAAGCTCTTCTTCAAAAACAGTCAGAGCCTGCTTTTCTATCAGCACATCCACAGTGGAGCAAAGTCCGTTTTTGTATTTCTTTTCTTCCATTTCGGCTATTTTTTTCTGGATTTCAACCAGTCGTTCCTGATTTTTAATCAGTTTGTCGAGTTTAACAAGGTTGAAATAATTTGAGGCGATTTCGCTTGTAATGTTTATATAAGAAGCACGTTCATTCTGCTTAATTATATCTCTTTGTTTTTCGATACTTTTGGTTTTAATTCTGTTTTCGCCCCAGATGTCTATTTCGTATGTCATTGTAAGCGGCAGCAGAAATCTTGTCTGCGAATAATCAGGGATTAAAACATCGCCAAAACGTGTGTCAGCGGAGGTGAGTTCTCGCCCTAAATTTCCGTTAAATCTTAAATTCGGAAGTTCGTTTGCAAATGCTTCTTTTACAGCCTGATCAGCCTGTTTTGATTTGATGGTTGCAATTTTTAAATCCTGATTGTTGTTGTATGCGCTCATCATAAGATTGACCAGATTGTCGTCGTTATACGTTTTCCACCAGTTGATGTTAACGTAATCCAGTCGGTAATCTGTTTTGTCTTCTGTATGGGGTTTGGCATAAGCAAGAGAAAAATTGCACAACAAAACAAGGGTTAATATTATTCTGTAAAATTTCATATCCGTATATCCTTCCAATTTTAACTTAACATAAAAAATTTTTTTTTGACAAGTGGGTAGTTTTTGCAAACGGGATTAAATATGTTACTGATACAGCTTATGAAAGCATGGAGTTAACAATCATAGAAAACGGCTGATAATTTGATTTTTAAGGATTATTTTAACAGGACTTGTGTTTTTTAATTTTGTGTTACTATGAAATTAGAGATAGAAAAAGTGAATATTTTGATTTAGATTTTTAGAGAGGTTTTTTATGGATGAAGAAAACACTAACCGGCCTTTTGAAAATGACGACGACAATGATATAAAACACATTGACAAAAATGAACTGGAAAAAGAAGCTAAGCAACGCTTGAAAAAAAGAAGACCAGAATACAAGAAAAAAAGAGTTATAATTCCGGCAATTTGTGCTGTAATTCTTGTTTTTATAGGAATATTTATGGCGGTAGAATCAACGTTTTATCAGTCAACGGATGATGCGTTTGTCGAAGGGCACATAATTCAGGTTGCACCGAAAGTTGCAGGACAGGTTATTAATCTGTATGTTGACGACAATCAGGAAGTAAAACAGGGTGAACTCCTTGTTGAAATTGACCCGACTGATTATCAGGTAAAGCTTGATCAGGCAGAGGCGAAACTCTCGGAAGCCAAAGCAAAATTAGGCGTAATTGAACGACAGGTTGATGAAAATACTTCAAGAGTTGATTTTACGGTTCAAGAATTAAATTCAGCGGCTTCTAAACTCGATTTTGCGGAAAAAGATTATACCAGATATGCTGAAATGTATAAAGAAGGTATTGTTTCAAAGCAGGATTATGACAAAAGCCTGAATGCGCTGACTGTCGCACAGGCAAACAAACAGGCTGCGGATGAAAATAACAAAGCCGTAAAAGCAGCGTTGGAAGCTAATAAAGCACAGGTTAAATCTCAGGAAGCCGAGATTCAAAGACTTGAGGCTGAAGTAAATCAGGCTAAAATCAATCTTTCTTATACCAAAATTTATGCTCCTGAGGACGGTATGATTTCAGCAAGAACAGTTGAAAAAGGTAACTATCTGCAAATTGCACAGCCTATGTTTTCGCTTGTTCCTCAGAGAGTCTGGGTTGTTGCAAACTTTAAGGAAATCCAGCTTACAAATATGAAAAAAGACCAGCCTGTATGGATTAAGGTTGATACTTACCCGCATAAAAAATTCAAAGGACACGTTGACAGTATCCAAAGATCAACCGGCGCAAAATCGTCACTTTTCCCGCCGGAAAATGCTGTCGGAAGTTATGTTAAAATCGTTCAGAGAGTTCCGGTCAAAATCCTTTTTGACGAAGATTTGGAAGGATATAATATAGTTCCGGGTATGTCTGTTGTACCGAGAGTAAAAGTTAAATAATTATATTAAAGGCTTTACTTATATGTAAAGCCTTTTTAGTAAAGAAGATTGTATATTATGGAAGAAGTTAAAGAAAAACAAATTAACCCCTATATAGTAGCTATTGCTGTTTTGCTGCCGTCGTTTATGTCGCTTGCGGCGTCATCAGCGACAAACGTATGCCAGCCGAATATTGCAGGATATTACGGTGCAACACAGTATGAGGCAAATACCGTTATCACATCTTACATTATTTCAGGCGGTATAATGCTTCCGATTACAGGATACCTTGTAAGGCTGATAGGGAAAAAACTTTTATTTTATTATAGTATCTGGGGATTTTGTCTGGGAGCCGTCATGTGTATTCTTGCGCCGAATTTACAGATGCTTATTCTTGCCCGTATTGTGCAGGGGATAGGAAGCGGATGTATTCTGCCTCTTTGTCAGGCTGTTCTGCTGGAGGTTTTTCCGGTAGAACAAAGAGGTGTTGCAATGGGGCTTTTCGGGGTGGCTGCTATGTTTTCTCCGCTGGCGGGGCCGTTTCTCGGGGGGTATTTGACGGATAATTACAGCTGGCAGTGGGTGTTTATCATAAATATTCCGCTTTGTATGCTGTCGTTTATATTAATCAAATTGTTTGTTAAAAGCGACCGTCCGCCAAAGCAAAAATATAAAAAGAAATTCGATATAGTCGGTTTTACGGCTGTTGTTGTTGCAATGGGATGTATGCAGGTAATCTTAGACAAAGGCCAGCAGTATAACTGGTTTGATACAACATGGATTTGCTGGCTGACAGGGATTTGTATATTTTCATTTGTTGTATTTTATGTTTGGGAATTGGAATATAAGTATCCGATTATTGATATAAGAGTTTTTAAGGATAAAAACTTTATGATCGGAACCTTGATATGTTCATTTATAAATATAATGTTGTATTCCACTTTGCTTCTGGTGCCGATGTTTGTACAGAGTTTGCTCGGGTACAGCCCTTCGATGTCCGGGTTGACAATGTTCCCGAGAGCTATTGTTTGTTTTGTATGCCTGCTTCTGGTCGGTGAAATTTCAAGATTTGTGGAAGCAAGACTGCTTGCGATTATCGGTTTTTTGATTATGGGAGTGTCAGTATTCTGGCTCAGCAGTATGAATTTAACCTCATCAATGGAGAGTGTTATAATTCCGAACCTGCTTTTGTGCGTTGGAGTTCCTACAGCATTTATTCCTTTGACGGCATTGTCTTTTCAAACTCTTGATCCAAAAAGAAATGATGATGCGGCGGCGCTTCATGCTATGTTCAAAAACATCATTACAGCGGTTGCAACTTCTGTTTCTGCAACTTTTATAGCGAGGGTTTCGCAGGTTCACCAGACATATCTTGTGCAGAATCTTTCCGGTGAAAACCCGATGTTTCACTATAGACTGGTTGCGGCTCAGGCAAAGTATTCCGGATTGTTTAATCATTTCACGGCAGCCAGAAAAGCCGCAGGAAGTCTTTATAATCAGATGCTTGTTCAGGCAAGACTGTGCTCTTTTTACGATGCATTTCACGTTCTTGCTATAATGTGCATACTTGTAATTCCGCTGATTTTAATATTGAAAAATAAAAGCAAGAAGAAAAAATCAGCCTAACATTTCAAATTGTAACGAAATGTAATCGAAACAGGCAATAATTTTTATTTTTTTTCTATTATAATTGTAGTGGAAGGTAGGGATAATGACAACTCAGGTCAATACAAGTAATACCCCGAAAAAAAGACCTTTTAGTTCATTCAAGAGTGTTGCGAATGCCAGAAAGGCTAATTATACCTATGCTCCGGTAAAGAGAAACTACCGTAACCATACGACTGAAGCTGTCGAAACACATACAAAGGTTAAATCTCTTTTAGGTGCATTAGCTGGCGTTGGTTTGTCAACCTCTCTGATAGCAAAAAAACAAAAACTCCCTCTTTCAAAACCTATGAATCTTTTCAAACTTAAATACGGAATACCGGAAATGATTGCCATAAGCGGACTTGGTATTATCGGCGGAGCTTTGGGCGGAATGATAGGCTCAAAAAAGAAAAAAGAAAAAATGGATGAAGGCGTTTTTCAGTTTATGAATGCGACAGTTCCTTTGCTTGTTGTGCATCCTGTGACAAAACTTATTGATAAAACAAGGTTTAAATCTAATTTGCCTGTAAGAATCGGAGCGATTTTTGCGGCACTTCTTGCCGGCATGAAGGGGGCGGCTGTTTTGTCAAACAAGATTAACGATCCTCACGACAAGGTTCCGGACAGAAAACTTACGCTTCTTGATTCAGTCGCTAATATTGATGATGCCGTCGGAGCATTTGCGGTTGCCAAAATTCCTGTAGTGTCGAAGTTGGAAAAGATTTTGCCGTTTATCTTTGTCTGGTGCGGCTACAGAGCAGGCCAAAGCAACTAAAAAGCCGGCATTATTAATGCAGGCTTTTGGTTAAGTGATTTATTTTTTAATTTATTACTGAATGCTTTGAATTTTAATTTGTCCGTCCTGTTCTACAAATTGAACGTTTTGTGAAGGCTGCGGACGGCTGTTGTAAATTTTCTGCATTGCCGGCTCTGTCAGCTTGAATTCTTCTTGAGCCTGTTTTGCTTTATTTTCCTCAACATCTTTATAATCGTTATATTCCTCATACCTGAATTTTAAATCATCAATCATTCTGAATTCGTGAGTCTGATTTGAGCTGAAGCTTATCAAATTCAACATTGAATCAGTATCAATTGCAGAATTTGCCATCACAGAATTTCCAAGAATTAATGTTGTTAAAATTAAAGCAACGTTAATCTTTTTCATACTTCAATCTCCTTATTTTACTCTAAATACAACATTTGCAACGGAAGTAACTTTTTTGTCAACAGTTGTAGTATCATTGATGCCGTAGTCTGAAACATTTGTTGAGTCTACAGGTGTAATCTGGAAAACTCCCATTCTGACAGATTGAATTTTTCCGACTTTGTTGTGTGTTGCCTTAAGCATAGCAGCAGCTCTTTCTTTGGCATCAATTGTTGCATCTTCCAGCAGTTTTACTTTCAGGCCTGAGATTTCAGAATAGAAATACATAGGAGGCATTACATTGATTTCAATTCCCTGTGAAATAAGGCTGTCAAGATCAATTGA
>CALUTA010000091.1 GCA_944323585.1 Candidatus Gastranaerophilales bacterium | reverse complement strand
TGCGCTTGGCGCGATTCGAACGCGCGACCTATCCCTTAAAAGGGGAGTGCTCTACCTGCTGAGCTACAAGCGCAAGTATTTTGCTATTCATTTCGTCAATGTCTTTATGCTATCAGGAACATATTTTGATGTCAACTGTTTTATTAAATATTTTTTTAGGAATTTATTTTTATGCACCTGAATATTTATAATCTTTATTGCTCTACTTTGCGGCTCCGCAGGCAGGCTGAAACAAAAAAACCGCCTTGATAATATTGGCGGTCAGAGAAAATTAATCATTTATTTACGGAAAACCTTAACTCAAATCTATATATTTTTTAGCACAATCAAACATCGCATTTACTAACGCCGCATTTGAATAAATATTCATGCCGTTTGTTTCAAGAACCTGTTTCATGCGTTTTTCCCACATGTTATACAGGTCGTCTTTGTCTATATCAAGAACCTGCGCTATCATACTCAATTCTTTGTAGTCAATCGGTATCGGAATATGTCCACGTAATATATCCACAATTTCCAATCTCTTTTTGCGGGGAAATGCTTTCAGAAAATTAACGGTATTTATCCCTTTTTCTTTCATCACATTTTTTAAAAACTCTACGGTTTCATCTATCAAAACAGGTTCCTGCGGAATTTTATATTCTTCAAATTCTTCGGGTTCAATTTCCATGACTGTTGCAATTCTTTCTAACGTTGTTCCCCGTGTAGAAAACGGAATTGTATCATCAATAAGGTTGTAGACATATGAAAGGGTTACACCAATCATCTCCGCAAAATCTTTTTTATGAATGCCGTTCTTTTCCAAAAATCTTGCAACTTTTTCTGAACTTTTTTGCTGAATTATCGGTTTGTCTTTTGCACTCATATTTTTATCCTCACTTTTGTTTTAATTCACTATCAAAATAAAGGTTTTCTATCATTTTGTTAAGCGAAAAGGCGGTAAATCAGGGCGGTAATATTTATTTGCGTTAAAATAATAAATATAAAGGTGAAATAAATGAAATTAATTACAGGCTTAGGAAACATAGGGGAAAAATATCTTTTTACCAGACACAACGCTGGTTTTATGGCTGTTGATAAGATTGCGCTTGATAACAGCCTTGAGTTCAGGGAAGATAAAAAACTTAAATCTTTGATAACGAAACTTAGACATAATGCTGATGATATTCTTCTTGTAAAGCCGACAACTTTTATGAACCTTTCAGGCGAAGCTGTGAGTGCTGTTATGAACTATTACAAAATTGATGTCAAAGATATTTTGATAATTTATGACGATATTTCACTTGATTTGGGCAGAATCAGGTTCAGAGCCAACGGATCTGACGGCGGGCATAACGGGATTAAGTCAATAATCAAACATCTCGGAACAAAAGACTTTAACCGCCTCAAAATAGGAATAGGCCCCCAGCCGCCGATACCATCTGAAGCATATGTTCTCCAAAATTTTACAAAAGAACAGATGCCGGAATTAAAAAACATTTTAACCAAAACTTCAGAAGCCGCACTTTTTGCGCTGGACAACGGTATAGAAAAAGCCCAGAACAATTACAATAACTAACCGGGCTGTTTTCATATAAAAATTTTCAAGTATAATTTTCTTAATAAGGAGTAATCAATGAGCATACAAATCGCAGAACAATTTGAAGAAAACGAACAATATGACAAAGCTTTTGAAGAATACAAAAAACTTTATGACAAAAATCCGAAGGATATGAACATTATTGAACGTCTGGGGCATCTGGCAATGATGCTCGGACATAAACAGGAGGCTGCTGATTACTATTCAAAAATTCTGGAATTTGATGCCACAAATACAATGGTTTATGAGCAGTTAATGGATATTTATCAGGATATAGACAAATTCAAATACTATATCCACAGAGGAAACCTTCATTCTATTGAACACAAATTTGAACATGCCATAAATGACTTTAAAAAAGCACTGGCTAACACTCAGGAAGAAAAAGACATTATAAAAACACGATTTGTCCTTGCAAATCTATATGCACAGACCGGCAATCCGACAAAAGCCATTGATGAATATTTAAGAATTCTTGACTATGACGATGTGCCAAAAGAAACATACCTTTTTCTTTCAAATCTGTACATCAAAGAAAATGCCATTCCAAGTGCAATCAACGTACTTGAAAGAGCAATGGCAAAAAATATTGACAGTGATGATGTAAGAGAGGCTCTGGCTGATCTTTATATTAAAGATAACAATGCAAAAAAAGCACTTGAGATTACAAAAAACGAACTTACAAAAGTAAAATGTCTTCTGGATTGCGGAGAAGATGAAAAAGCATTCGCAATTCTTCAGGAAACAAAAGACAAGTATAAGACTTCCGCAAGATATCATTCTCTTATGGCACAGTATTATTTTATGAAAAATAAATTTGATGAGGCGCTAGCTGAAGTTGATGAGTTCGACAAATATATGAAGAATTCCCCGCTTACATACCAGATGAGAGCACTTATTTATGAAAATAAAAAGGATGACTACAACGCGCATATCAACTGGGGAAAATACAATATTTTAAGAGGAAACAAAGACATTGCGGTCAATGAATACTTAAATGCTTATCAGATTAGAGATGATGATTTGGATCTTTTGAACTCTTTGTCTGCCCTTCTTGAAGAAATCGGGGACAAAAACCACGCAATGGAAGTTTACGAACGTATCATAAAACTTGAGCCGAATAACACAAAAGCGCTTGAAAAACTTGCTGATTTCAGAAATGATATTGGCGACTACAGAGGCGAATGCGACTTTCTGGAAATGTGGCACGAAGCAGACAAAAGAAATTATACCCTCATAAAACGCCTTGCGCAAACTTATGAAAAATTAAAAAACAAGCCTTCTGCCATTGCATTTTATAAAAAATATCTTCAATCAACATCAGTTCCTGACTATGAGGCCGTGAAAAAGCACCTTGCAAAACTTGAAAATACTGAAATGGAAGTGACTGAAGAAGAAGGCTGGCTTGATAAAATTATGAGATTTTTTAACAAGGATTAATCAACATAAATTTAAGTACAAAAAGACTTTTTACGGTGCGTCAAACGACGCACCCTACTTATTATTAGGATTGAGTTTTTGCGGGTTAAATAATTTTGAATATGTATTTCTTATTTGTTCACGAGTTAAAACTCTTTTGGGTTGTCTTAGTATAACTTTTACAGAAGCAAATCTTTTTTTCATAGTATTTGAGAAACGTTTTATAGGATCTTCTACTCCGTCAATTTCAGTAAAATGTCCGTTCAGTAAATGTTCACGAGATAAGGCTCTTTTGGAAGTACGTCGGGTAACTTGTCCTGCCCCCAAGCTTTTTTTAGTAATGTTTCCTAAATGCTCCAAGGAGTCATTCATCCCCTTCCCTCTACTGGCAATATTCTGATTGTTGCTAATTGATAATACTTTCATATAAACCTCCTTGTGGCAAATTTATTATAACAAAATTATATAAAATTGCCAATTTAACAGCCTGTAGCATGAGCATCTTTGACACACCGCTAACATCTAAACATTTTTTTGCGTATAAGTATAATTGCTCTATTAATTTTAACTAAAAAGCAGACTTTTTAAAGTCTGCTTTTTATAATTATGATTGTGTAACTTCTTCCGGTTCTTCTTTGGATTTAGTTTTCTTTGTTTTGGCTCTTTCAAACGTAATCTTGTCATCTACAAGAGTTATCCTTATTGTATCGCCAGGAGAGTATTTTCCTGAAAGAATTTCTTCAGCTAACATATCTTCGATTTTACGCTGAATTAACCTTCTCAACGGTCTTGCACCATAGGCCTCGGAATATCCGTTCTTAGCCAGATGGTCCTTAACTTCATCCGTAACTTCCACTGACAATTCACGTTCAGCAAGACGTTTGAACAGATCTTTCAACATCAAATCAACAATCTGTCTTATTTCTTCCTGACTCAAATGTGAGAATACGATTGTTTCATCAATACGGTTGAGGAACTCCGGTCTGAAAGCTTTTTTCATTTCTTCAGTAACAGTGTCTTTCAGTTTTTCATATTTATCTTTAGACTCATCTTCTGCCGTTGTAAAGCCGAGTTTTGATGTATTTGTAATCATGCTTGCGCCAACGTTAGATGTCATAATTATAATCGTATTTTTGAAATTGACATGTCTTCCTTTGGCATCTGTCAGACGACCGTCATCAAGAATCTGGAGCATGATATTGAATACATCCGGATGAGCTTTTTCGATTTCGTCAAACAAGACAACTGAATAAGGCTTTTTGCGAACCAATTCGGTCAGATGTCCGCCGTCATCATATCCGACATACCCCGGAGGTGAGCCGATAAGTTTTGCGGTTGAATGTTTTTCCATAAATTCTGACATATCAACCCTTATCATGTTGTCTTCAGAGCCGAATACGGCTTCAGCAAGCGCCTTTGCAAGTTCTGTTTTACCAACACCTGTAGGCCCGCAGAAGATAAAGCTTCCAATCGGTCTGTTCGGGCTTTTCAGTCCGACTCTTGCACGTCTGATTGCTTTCGAAATCGCTACAACTGCATCATGCTGGCCGATTACTCTGGCATGAAGAGTATCTTCAAGTTTAAGAAGCCTTTCGCTTTCGCCTTCTGTCAGTTTTGTAACCGGAACACCGGTCATTGTGGCTATAACTTCCGCAACATTTTCAGCTGTAACAGTCGGTTTGTTTGCTTCGTGTTCTTCTCTGTATTTTTGAGCCATTTCACGAATTCTTTCTTTCATGTCAGCTTCTTCGTCCCTGAGCTGGCTTGCACGCTCAAACTGCTGATTGCGGATTGCATCTTCTTTTTCTTTGATAAGGCCTTTAAGTTCTTTTTCAAGCTCTTTACCTTCAGGTGAAAGCGTTGAAACTTTCAGGCGCACCTTAGAACTTGCCTCATCAATTACATCAATCGCTTTATCCGGCAAAAATCTGTCTGTTATATATTTGTTTGAAAGTTTTACGGCCGCAACAATTGCTTCGTCTGAAATTATCAATTTGTGGTGTTCTTCGTACTTGCTTTTGATACCTTTGATAATCTCGATTGATTCTTCTTCAGTCGGTTCATCAATCATAACAGGCTGGAAACGTCTTTCGAGTGCAGAATCTTTTTCAACATATTTTCTGTACTCATCAAGAGTTGTTGCACCGATAACCTGAATTTCGCCTCTGGAAAGCGCAGGTTTCAGAATATTTGCCGCATCAATGGCACCTTCGGCTGCACCTGCTCCGATAAGAGTGTGCATTTCATCAATTACAAGAATAATATTTCCTGCCTGACGAATTTCGTCCATAATTTTTTTAAGACGTTCTTCAAATTCACCTCTGTATTTTGTACCTGCGACCAGAAGCCCCATATCAAGCTGAATTACCTTTTTGCCGTCCAATATATCAGGAACTTCCGAATTTACGATTCTGATTGCAAGTCCTTCCGCAACGGCTGTTTTACCGACACCGGGTTCACCTATCAATACAGGGTTATTTTTGGTGCGTCTGGCAAGAATTTGAATTACACGCTCGATTTCTTTTTCTCTGCCGACAACAGGATCAAGCCTCAACTCCTGAGCCGCAAGCGTTAAATCACGGCCAAATTCATCAAGGCTCGGGGTTTTTGTTTTCCCGCCTGAAGAAGATGATGAAGAACTTGAACTGCTTGAGGATGAACTTTGAGGTTTGGTTTCGCCGAGCATCTTGATAACATTGCTTCTGATTTTATTCAAATCCACTCCGAGGTTTTCAAGAACTCTTGCGGCAACCCCTTCACCTTCTCTGATTAAGCCAAGCAAAAGGTGTTCTGTACCTATATAGTTGTGGCCCAATTGTCTTGCCTCATCCCATGACAGCTCCAGAACTCTTTTGGCTCTCGGAGTAAAAGGGATTTCAACAGCAACAAATCCTGAGCCTCTGCCGATAATTTTTTCAACTTCGGCTCTGGCATCTTTTAGTGTAACACCCATAGATTTAAGTGTTTTTGCAGCAACTCCGGTGCCTTCTCCAATAAGTCCCAGAAGCACCTGTTCCGTTCCGACAAAATTGTGTCCGAGGCGTCTTGCTTCCTCCTGAGCCAACATTATAACCTTTATAGCTTTCTCGGTAAACCGTTCAAACATTTTCTCTCCTATCTTATCATATTCAGATATATATATTTTACATAAAAAATAAAAAAGTTTCAACCTGTTACAAAAAATACATCTGTTTGTATTTTAGAAATTTTCTAATTCATAAAACAAAACTCTTGACATTTAATTTTGTTTAAAATAGAATTAAAAACGTGAAAGAAATACAAGCCCCCATCGTCTAGAGGCCTAGGACAACACCCTTTCACGGTGTAGACAGCGATTCGAATTCGCTTGGGGGTATTTT
>CALUTA010000090.1 GCA_944323585.1 Candidatus Gastranaerophilales bacterium | reverse complement strand
GGGCTTATCCCGATGAAAAGGCATCTTGTGACAACAGATAAGGACGGAAGATTATTTCTGCTCGGAACAGACATTAACGGGCGGGATGTATTTTCTAGACTGCTTTTCGGCGGAAGAATTTCAATGACAATCGGTTTTCTGGCATTGTTTGTACTTTTCCCGATAGGGCTTTTGTACGGCGGAATTTCAGGATACTTCGGCGGAAAAGTTGATACTGTTATGATGAGGTTTGCAGAAGCCGTTATGTCAATTCCGAGCTTTTATCTTTTAATAATCCTAGCTTCTGTCTTGCCGTCAGGAATGACAAGTGTCCAGAGGTTTATGCTGATAGTTATAATACTTGCGCTGGTCGGCTGGGCAGGGTTTGCAAGGGTTGTAAGGGGCATGGTTCTTTCCGTTAAAAATCAGGAATTTGTGCAGGCAGCCCGCTCTATCGGGCAGTCAAGGCTTGGAATTATCATAAAACACATCCTTCCGCAGACAACAAGTTTTGTAATCGTTGCAATGACATTATCGGTGCCTTCTTATATTCTTTCGGAATCAGGCTTAAGCTTTTTGGGACTCGGAATCCAGCAGCCGGACGCAAGCTGGGGAAATATGCTTAAAGAAGCGCAGGAATTTACTAATATCATTTCACGGCCATGGCTTTTGACTCCGGGATTTTTAATTTTTGTTGCGGTGTTGGCTTTTAACCTTATCGGTGATACAATAAGAGATGTTCTTGACCCGAAAAATAAGGTTAGATAATGCTGGAGATATTTGGACAATTATTTGATTACAACATAATAGAGAGAATTTTATCAGCCGTCCTTTTAGGTTTTGCGATCGGCTTAGAAAGAGAAATGACAAACAAATATGCCGGACTTCGTACAAATATTCTTGTGTGCGTCGGCGCCTGTATTTTTACAATAATTTCCATTTACGGGTTTCCTGAGGTTTCAGTAACAGGCGACGAACTGGGTACCCGTGATACGGCCCGTGTTGCAGCGCAGGTTTTGACCGGTATCGGTTTTATCGGCGGCGGAACCGTATTAAGACACGGCGCAAACGTTTTCGGGCTTACGACAGCCGCAACATTGTGGGTGTCTGCAGCAATCGGCATGGCATGCGGAACCGGAATGTACGGACTTGCATTGATTTCAACAATTGCTGCAATTGTTGTTCTTATTTCAATCAGAATTTTTGAAAAAGATGTTCTTATCCACAGCACAAAAAATAAAAAACGCATTCGGATAAAACTTTCCTGTGTCAGCGAAAATGTTGATGAGATTTATAATTATATAATAGATAACTTCCCGCAGATTGTAGAAATAAACAAAAAACAAAGCACTAAATTCGACAACTGTACAAATATTTCGTTTACTGCAGATGTTTTAAGAAAACGTCCTGTTCAGGCTATGTATAAAGAGTTTGAATGTCTTGCAGGTCTTGAATCAATAACTATTTTAGAACCTGATGAATTACCTTAGGCTTTGTTACAAAATGTAAAAAAACACCCCCGATAAATTAAAGATTTTTCATCCCGATGTCGTAAATACAGATATAAGTTACGAAACAAGAAAGGACCGCACGACATATGGGAATGTCCGCTTCACAGGCAAGATTGCTGAGTATTACGGCACGACTGACCGATAACGAAAATTCAGGTCAGGACATTTCTTATGCTAAGATTCAACTGGCTGATAAGATGGATCAGTTGAACAACGATTATTTAGCGGCTCTTGATGCAACAAAATTAACCGTTCTGACAGGATTTAATGATTCTGAGGAAGTCTATACAGATATTTCATACAGTTTGATGACCGGATACAACACGGTTGCAGCAGGCAAACAGTATGTTGTAACAGATAAGGACGGAAAAGTTCTTGTAACAAAAGATATTGCGGATGCATATGAGTCCGGCAACGGTGATTTGAACAAATTTTTAGCAGCCCTCGGGTATTCAATGGCGGATATTGATATCACCAAAAATACAGAAGGCGACGAAGATACTGACGAAGATAAACTTATAACAAAACAAAAAATACATGATGCATGGGACGTATATTTGACATCTGTCGGTCTTGAATTTGAGGACGAAGAACACGGACTTGAATTCGGCTATACAACCCTTGGAGAAGGTTACTTCAACGGTTATGCAACATACACTTACAATGGTGAAACCGTACCTTTGAACTACGAAGGTACCACTGAAGAACAACGTCAAAATTACGACTATGCATTAGCCTTAACCGAAGCATATTACGGGGATTCAAACTCGGCAACAGACTTAAAAACAGCTGCAAAACCCGAAAATGACGGTTATATTCAATATTTAACAAATATATTCCAGCGCATTCAACAAACAGGCTATTATACGGAAGATGACCCTAACACAACTATCAAAGATAATACCTGGTTTGAAGAACAATTACGCAAAGGCGAATTACAGCTTGAATACTACTCAACAAGCGAAAAGAAATTTGTCTCAACATCTATTTCGGAAGACACAAACATTCAGGAGGTTGAAGACGAAAGAGAAATTGCGATTATCGAACAAAAATACAAAAATGATCTTCAAAAAGTCGAACAACTGGACAACAAATACGATCTTGAACTTCAAAAACTTGATTCGGAACACAATGCGCTTCAGACCGAATACGATTCAGTCAAAAACGTAATAGAAAAGAATGTTGAAAAAACCTTCAACGTATTTTCATAAAACAACAACAACAAAACTAATTTCCTTGCACAAATGCAAGGTCATATTGTAACACATTCAAAAACATAATAATTCCCTAATTTCGTAACTATTCCCTGCCGCTTTTCTAAAAAAGCGGTTTTTGTTATGCAAAATTTATTCAGTTCGGGAATTTTTTGTTATAATAATGTGCGTAGAAAGGACGTGAAAAAATGAATAAAAGAATTGTATCCGGCATGCGGCCGACAGGAAAACTTCACCTTGGACATTACCTTGGAGTAATCCAGAACTGGGTTGAACTTCAAAGAAAATATGAAAGTTTCTTTTTTGTCGCCGACTGGCACGCCCTAACTACAAAATACGACAAAACGGAAACCTTAAAAACTGATGTTCTTGATGTTGTAATAGACTGGCTCAGCTGCGGGATTGATCCGGAAGTTTCTACTATATATGTACAATCTCTGGTACCTGAGATTGCGGAGTTGAACGTATATCTCGGTATGATTACCCCGCAGAACTGGGTTGAACGTGACCCTTGTTTGAAAGACATGGCCAAAATTTTACGTACAAAAGAAGGCGCCAATTCTCAAATTAGTTACGGTCTGATGGGATACCCCGTATTAATGAGCGCAGATATTATGATGTTTAACTCGTCATATGTACCTGTCGGAATCGATCAGGTTGCACATATTGAGATTACGAGAGATATTGCAAGAAGGTTCAACAATATTTACAAATGCGACTTCTTTAATGAACCCGAACCGCTCTTAAATCATTGTTCTTTAATCTGCGGACTTGACGGCAACAAGATGGGTAAATCTTTCCAGAATGATATAAAGATTTCGGACACAGCAGAAATTACGGCTAAAAAAGTTATGACTGCAATCACTGACAGAAGCCGTATGAGAAAAGATGATCCCGGACATCCGGATGAGTGCGAAGTTGCTTTCAAATACTGGCAAATTTTCGGCTCGGAAGATCAGATTGAAACTGTCAAATGCGAATGTGAAAAGGGCTTAAGAGGATGTGCAGACTGCAAACGCCAGCTTGCGGCTGTAATCAACGAGCAAATGGCTCCTATACGTGAAAAACGAGCTTACTATGAAGCTCATCCTGAAGTTGTGCATCAAATAATTAAAGAAGGTTCTGAAAAAGCCAGACAGGAAGCCCAAAAAGTATTAAAAGAAGTCAGACGTCTGGTTAATATGTACTAGGAATTAATTGAAGGGTTGAAAGGCTAGATAAGTGAAATGTGAAGCGTGAGGGGATTAATTCCCGTCATTACACGCCGAAGGCAAAGCAATCCGGCTAATAAAAATGAAATCCTGAAATAAATTCAGAATGACCTTGAAAGACAATACTGATTAAATAATCGAATTGACAATAAAACAAAATCCCCGCCTGTGTGCGAGGATTTGTTTTGTCTGTTTATAATTCATTATGCTTCGTATCGCTTAAAGCCTTTTTCAATGTTTTTCGAAATTACTGATTTGATTGTATCGTATTCGGTTGTGAGTGATGAAATCTCTGTATCAAGGTTTTTCATCTTCATATCCAGAATGTTTTCTTTGTAGTTAAGTTTTTCTTTTTCACGGTTGTACTTAGCTTCAGCCTGAGCGATTGCTTCTTCATCCGTAATTTCTTTGATATAGTTGTGTGTTGCATAGTTGCCTTGATAATAGTAACCGTCATCAGCAAGGCTTGATATATACATATTACCGTTTTTGAGGGATTCCTGCATGTAATCCTGATCATTAACCTTATCATTTTCAGTCCAGCCTTTTGTGCAAATCTGGTTGAACAATGTATCGTAGAATGCAGCAATCAAAAGGTTGTCGCCGGAAGTATCAACATCTGTCACAACTGTAAATGTAAACAACTCATCAATAAGGTTAGAACTTGTCTTGGTATTGTTTACTTCGTACAGTGAATCGCCGATACCTTCCATATACTGAGCAAAATATGTCAGATATGCCTTAAACATAGATGAAATGTTGATAGTAACATAAGATTGCTTGCCGTCATCATCATCTTTACCGTTATCATCATGTGCATAAATACCGTTCATACCGATAACATCAGCAGAAATAGAATCATATGCCGCATCCCTTGGTCCATCAGAAGCCTTTTTATCACCAAAGCCTCTCCAATCGCCAAAGTTGTCTATAATATTTTTACCGCCTGAATTCTGCAAGTCATTCGGGTCCTTACTGGCTCCTACTGCACCCGTATGATCATATTTACCATTATTTTCAACAACATCAGCACCAAGGTTAGTAACCTTGTCAGTAATCATACGTCTTGCATAAGCTAATGCTGCCTGAGTATATTCATCTCCGGTATCCAGAAGCCCCTCAAACGTACTCATCATGGTTTCCCAAACAGTCAAATTACAAACGGCATCCGTAATACCTCCGACTGTTGTCATATTGTTATAGTCTTTCTTACCTTCAACAATATACATGATATTACCGTTTAAAATATCTGCAAATGATAGTGTATGTCCTGCACTTTGTTTTTTATCATAGTCATACAGATCTGTTTGATTTATATAAGTAAGATTATTATCTGTACCTATTATTGCATCAGAAAAATCAACATACTGCGAATCTAACATTTCAATCAATCCGGACAATGTAGTTTCTGTTGTATTGATATTAATAAGATCAGTAGATCCGACACCTGCCGTCTGATTGTAAGTTGTCTTTTTAATATTATCAGCGGTATTCTGGCTGATATAGCCTGTTGAAGCCAGAGAATCAATAAACGCATTACGCAAATCGCTTGACGGCAGACCGTCAAGACCTTCCTGCGGAATACCAGCATCTCTTGCGGCTTTTGCAAGCCGTGAATCCAGCACAACTCTGCCTCCGTTATCCGTAACCAGAAGCGGAGTGTAATTATTCATTGCTGAAGGCGTCATCATCAAATTGTAAGTTAATGGTGTTGCCTCACTGTTTCCGTAATAATCATAAACCAATTTAGTCTGAGCTATGGCATCATCATATTCTGCAGATAGCCGGCTCATATCTCGCGACAATGCTATTTTCTGGTGTGAAAGCAGCATGCTTTTATATTCACAGTCAGACTTTCTGGCTGTGATTGTTAATAATCTTGCTTGTGATGCCGCTAATCCCATTGTCTTAGATGTTTCCTTTCGAGTTAGTAACAATTCCTGATTATTCATGTAGAATGACGGCATTTCAGCAGCTAAACTTTAAAAAATATCGTCTTATTTGTAACAAATATTTACATATAAAATCCTGACATCATGATGCTCCCCCAGACATTGAGGGGAAGAGGGGTGAAAGGCTAAGCTAAACAAGTGAAGGGTGAAGAGTGATGTGTGAATGGTATTATTCCCTCTCCCCTTGCGGGAGAGGGTGCCCGAAGGGCGGGTGAGGGGTATGTTTGGCTGAAAGGTTGAAAGGCTAAATAAGTAAAGCGTGAAGAGTGAGGGATGAAGGATGCGTTGAACTGTTCACGTCATTGCGAGCCGAAGGCGAAGCTTGTAGGTTGGTATTATGTCATTCTGAGCGGAGCGAAGAATCTGCTTGAATTTTTAGGAGATCCTTCGGCTAAAGCCTCAGGATGACAGTTGTAGGTTGGGCATTCAGTCCAACAATGAAATTTTTGAATTGTTAGTGTTACATCCAAGAAAAAATGTCGGATTAGTAAATCCGACCTAC
>CALUTA010000089.1 GCA_944323585.1 Candidatus Gastranaerophilales bacterium | reverse complement strand
ATTGCAAAAGAAATGGCTAAAATGGTTGTTGACAAAATTAAAACTAATGCTGACGACAAAGATGAAAATGAAGAATAATTAAAAAAAGCGGGTTAAATTCCCGCTTTTTGTTTTTTATATTCCGGATTTTTTATAATGTCAAAGTTTCGCCATCCTCCGGAATAAGAAGCTTTTTAAGATTATTTTCCTCTTTCAGTTTTCTTAAATCCGCTCTTGTTACGCTTAAGTGGCTTACGGTGTCCATGTGGCTTGCAATAACAGTTGAATCCGGAGATTTTTTCAGAACTTCTTTTACGTCATCAATGTTCATAATTATGTGTTCTCCGTTCACAAGCGTTGCGCCGCAGGCGTTGACAACGACCACATCAGGGTTAAATTTTGCAAGCGCATCTTCAACCTCTCTACACCAGATAGTATCGCCTGCAAGATAAAGCGTCTTTTCGCCTTCCGCCTTAAACACAACGCCCATTGTATCGTAAGGCATATTAACCTGACGGCACAAAGGTTCTACGACCTCACGTTTTCCGTGCTGTCCAAAAGTTTTAAAAAGTTTTACCCCCCTGAACTCTGTACCGTCAACACTGACAATTTCTACGTTTTCATACCCTTCAGACACCATAAATTCCCTGTCGGTTTCTGATTGTACGAATATTTTTTTGTTTTTATCAATCGCGTTTTTTGCATAATCGTCCCAGTGGTCAGGATGAACATGGGTTACAATAACCGCGTCTACATCAGCAATTTTTTCCGTATCAAACGGAAGTTCAACTCTCGGCTGCTTGATGTGAGAATTAATCCCTGCCTCGAACCCTTCCATATAATCCTTCGGCCCAAGCCACGGATCAACCAGAAATTTTGTTCCGCCGAATTCTATGATAATCGTTGCATTTCTTATCTGTGTAATCTTCATTTTATATCCCTCCTTTTGTTTTCCGTTAAATTAATATTAATAAAATACTCTCTTTTTAACAAGAATTTACTATTTTGTATAATACTTACTTTTTTGTATAATAATAACTAATAAGTAAACTATAGGAATAAACAATGGTAAAACAGAAAAAAACAGAATACAAGTGCCCGCTTGAAGCAACAATGGACATTATCGGCGGCAAATACAAAGGAATAATCCTCGGCCACTTGATAAACAAAACACTGAGATACAGCGAATTGCAGAAATTAATTTCGCAGGCAACCCCGAAAATGCTTATTCAGCAGCTTAAAGAACTAGAACAGGATGGGATAATTAACAGAAAATTGTATCCGGTTGTTCCGCCCAAAACAGAATACTCTCTTTCTAAAAGAGGGGAAACTCTTATTCCGATAATAATTGAACTGAACAGATGGGGCATAAATTATTTGAAAGAAGAAAATATTCCCTGCGCATACACCAGAGAAATTACAGAGCCTTAAGACAAAACTGCGAAACTTCTTTTTCAGTTTCGCAGTTTTAATTTTAAATATTCAAGTTCAATTTAGTTTTTAAAATAGTCGCAGATTAAAGTCTTTTTGCGCGGAAGCAATGATTTTAGTCTTTTTACAAATGTATTTTGCTCCAGTTTTTCAAGTTCTTTCTTCAGGATTGCTTTTTCCAAAACGACTTTGTTGTAAAGTTCCGAGCATACTGAACTTTTATCTATGTGCGCTTTTAATTTCGACAATTGAACTTCTTTTTCTTTAATGGTTTTAATTAGTTCTTTCTTCACTTTTTAAAGACCTCTTGAACTTTACCATATAAGAATAATATCAATCCTGATATTTTAAATCGACTTTTTAGTTGATTTAAGACTACACCGGCAATAAATCATACTCATA
Source organism: Candidatus Gastranaerophilales bacterium (assembly GCA_944323585.1). GTDB lineage: Bacteria > Cyanobacteriota > Vampirovibrionia > Gastranaerophilales > Gastranaerophilaceae > Scatenecus. The sequence continues at coordinate 4,605 of CALUTA010000089.1, read as the reverse complement.
GCCTATTTTTAAAGCCTTGATATTCAGCGGCAGAAGATTTTTTCTGTGAGGAGGCAAAACTTTGTCCAATGCCTCAATCAAATGCTCAAGAGAAACCATCTTGCTTGCTTTTGCAAGAATCCCGAGAGCCAGAATATTTGCCATTTTGATGTTGCCCAAGTCTTCTGCAAGCTTGGTTATAGGCGCAAACAGATAATTTATATCGGTTCGGCTCTTCAATTCCTTCACAAGCGAAGAATTTGCAATCATAACCCCGCCTTTTTTAATTTTCTTCAAAAATCTGTCAAATGAAGCCTGATTTAAAGCTACAATAAAATCAGTATTCAGTTTGTTTACGGCACTGACTTCCTCGTCACTTGCCACAACTTCGCAGTTAACTGTTCCGCCTCTCATCTCTGCACCGTAGCTCGGATACCATGTAACTTTCTTACCTGCAAGCATAAAAGCCGTTGCCAGGACTTCACCCGCAAGGAGAACCCCCTGACCGCCAAAACCTGCTATTATAAAATTTTTTTCCATCTTGATACCTCTTTACAATAATTATTCACTTATTCAGTCTACCGAACCGTTATACATCAACGATTCCTTGTTTTTAACTTTTCGATAACTCTGCAACTACAAACAATTTTATTCACTAACGCATTTTATGAGTTGTTCCGTCCGTAGTTACATCTTTGTAAACTCCCGGCACAAAAATTTTCATCATTTCATCTCTGACTCTGTCATGAGCCTGAGAGGGTGTCATTTTCCAGTTGGTCGGACAGGTTGAAAGTATTTCTACAAATCCGAATCCCAATCCTTGAAGCTGGACTTCAAAAGCTTTTTTAATAGCCTGTTTGGCTTTTCTGATATTAGCCACGCTGTCCAGAGAAACTCTTGCTGAATATGCGGTTCCGTCACAAAGAGCAACGTGTTCCGCTATTTTAATCGGATAACCGTAATACTCAAGATTACGTCCCGTCGGAGAGGTTGTCGTAACCTGCCCCAAAAGGGTTGTCGGCCCCAGCTGTCCGCCTGTCATACCGTAAGTTGTATTGTTTATGCAAATTGCACTGACGTTTTCCCCCCTCAAAGCGGCATGCAGACTTTCCGCAAGCCCGATTGAAGCAAAATCGCCGTCGCCCTGATATGTAAATACAAACTTGTCAGGACAAGCTCTTTTAACACCTGTTGCTTCTGCTAAGGCTCTTCCGTGGGGAGCTTCAATAGAATCAACATTCAAAAAATCATACAAGGTTACGGAACAACCGATTGATGCGACAAGAACTGATTTTTCTCTAAGCTCCAGTTCATCAAGGACTTCCGCAACAAGTCTGACTGCAACCCCGTGGTCACACCCGGGACAAAATGAATATTTTACATCTTCTCTTAAAGATTCCGGTATTTTAAAAACTTGTGTTGCCATTATATAAGCTCCTCAATTTGTGATAAAATTTCTTCCGGCACAGGAGGTGCACCGACAGGTTTATGAATAAGTTCTACTGGAACTTTTCCGTTTACCGCAAGCCTGATATCATTAATCATCTGCCCCATATTAACTTCAACAGAAATCATTTTCTTAGTCTTTGAAGCTAATTCGTTAAGCCTTGCGGACGGGAACGGATAAAGCGTAATCGGTCTGAAAAATCCTGCTTTAATTCCTTTTTCTCTGCACAATTTCATTGCGGTTTTAACGTTTCTTGAAGTGCTGCCGAAACTTACTAATATAACATCAGCGTCTTCGGTTCCTATTTCTTCCCATTCGGTTTCGTTTTTCTCAATAGTCCTGTATTTTGCAAAAAGTTTTTCAAGGAATACACACTGATCATCCGCAAGCGGAGCATAAGAACGGATTACTCTGCCATCACGGCCTTTAGCACCTGTTAAAGCCCAGGAAGAATTGTCGATTTCCGGATATGGATATTCTTTAAATTCAACAGGTTCCATCATCTGTCCCAGAAGCCCGTCAGCCAGAAGCATGGTCGGATTTCTGTATTTATGAGCCAGATAAAATGCTTTGTATGTCAAATCCACACATTCCTGAACAGTTGACGGAGCAAGGACTATAAGTTTGTAATCCCCGTTGCCGCCGCCCTTTGTAGCCTGAAAATAATCGCCTTGCGACGGATAAATATTGCCTAACCCCGGGCCGCCTCTCATAACGCTCACCAGAACTACCGGAAGCTGATCTGAAGTTGCATAAGTAAGCGCTTCCTGCATTAAAGCCACCGCACAGCTTGAAGATGAAGTCATGGCCTTTACACCTGTAGAGCAGGCGCCTATAACCATGTTTATTGCCGCAAGTTCGCTTTCAGCTGAAACATATGCACGGTTCAATTCCTGCATTTTTCCGCTCATATATTCGCCAATCTCACTCTGCGGAGTAATCGGATATCCGAAATAACACTTGCAGCCGGCATTTATTGCTGCCTGGGCAATTGCATAGTTTCCTTTAGTCAATATTTTTTTTGTCGGAGTTTCTGTTATCATAATTTATCCTTTATATACCTCGGTAATAGCAAGATCCGGACATCTGGCTGCACACATTGCGCATCCAAGACATTCGTTATTCGGATCATCAAATTCAACAACCCTGTTTCCGAGGCTGTTTGCAGTATTACCTATTTTTATTAACTTTTTCGGGCATTCATTTATGCATAAATAGCATGCTTTGCACTTCTCACTATCAATTACTATACGGCTCATTGCTACCTCTTTTAAAAACATGTCTGCTTTTTATTATACCACCGAAAAACAAAACACGTATTCTATCTTTACAATTGTAATAATAAACGTTAATATTTTTGCTCTTGTATATATTATTCTGCTAAAATGTTACGGTAGGGATATGTAAAATTAAGGAAAATCATACATGACACAAACTGAGATTGATGAAATTTTAAATACAATAAAGTCCGAAAATGCAATGAACAGTGAAATGTACAATAATGCTCTGGCTGAAATTAACACAAAACTTGACGACATTGCAAACGACGGAATTACAACAGACCTGATCAACGGCAACTTAAAAGATCTGGAAATATCACTTGAAAGCCGTCATCGTTTTATTGCCGAAAAATTTTCCGAACTCAGGGAAGCTTGTGAAAACCTTAATAACAATCAGGAACTTTTTACTAAAAATGCTGATTTTAAAATTATGTTTAATATCCTTAACGAACATATAGACAATTTTGCACAAGAAATAAACCAGCAAAAAAACTTTATTCAAGATCTTGAAACAAAACTTGATGACTTTAGAAATGACAACTCAAAAAAAGACGAAATCATTTCGAATGTTTCTGTTGTAAAAGAAGGTGTTGACGCTATAACAAGAGGTCTTGAAGCGTCTATTATGGACGTAAACTCCACACTTAGAGGAATAACCAAAACCCTTATGACAATGGATGTTACGGATCAGAATGACATCATAAAAAGAGAACTTGAGAATATCTATCTTGCCACAAACGCAATTCTATCTTCGCTTGAAATTCTTGACCAGAAAAATGACGACATCGCAAAAAATCAAATTTCTAAAGATGATCTGGTAAACCTTGCGGGCAAAATTGACAATTCTTTTGCGCTTGTATCCGAAAAAGTTGATACTCTGGATAAAAGCGAAAAAATTCTTTCTGAAATTGAAAAAAACCGAAATGAACTTTTGAACTTTAACGAGAATATTACAAAAGGACTCTCCGACTATTTAAATTCAGTAAGAGATGTTTTAAGCAATTGCATAGAGGAAATTAAATCTGCTCAGACTCAAACATCAGAAGACGGCTCATACATCCCTCTGCAAAAACTTGAAAACCTTGAAAAACTTTCTGATGACATCAAAAAAATTGATACAACTGTTTCTGCTCAAAGTGAAAATTATTTAACTTTTATCAATGCAAAAATCAGTGAACTTGGCAATACTCTGGAAACTTTTAAATCTGAAATATCAGATAAAAACACGAAAACGAGTGAGTCTTTCAACTTAAAAATTCAAGAACTTTCAGATATTGTTAAAAAATTTCCGGAAGTTCTGGAAGATAGATTTTTAACCCTGCAAGATAAAATTGACAGCAGCATTAAAACGATTGAATCTTTTGCTGAAGAAAGCAATATCAAACTTGGAAATTCAATTTCTGATATTACTGATATCAAAACAGAAATTTCAACTGTTCTTGAAAGCATTAATACACTAAGCACTAATCAAGACTTGTTTAGCGCACATATAGATGGAAAATTCGGAGAAATACTTCCTGAATTTCAGACAAATCTCAATATTTTTGAAGAACATTTCGCAAAATTAAAACTTGATATTGAACATTCGAACCTTGAAAACCGTTCTGTATTTTCAGAAATTTTAGAACAGACTTCGGTTGATATAAAAAATTTGATTAACAGTATAACCGGCAACAACGCTACTGCTGATTCTATTCATGAACTTTCTGACAGAATTGGTTCAATAACTGGTAACATTATTGACATAAAAAATACTTTTACAGAAATTTCGGCAAAAAATGTAGAAAATATTTTGTCAGCCATAACGTCATCTGAAGGAAAACTTGACAATTTTTATAACGGAATTAATGAAACCTTTACATACAATCTTAACAATATGCAAGGTGCTTTAACTTCTGC
>CALUTA010000088.1 GCA_944323585.1 Candidatus Gastranaerophilales bacterium | reverse complement strand
GATGAAAAATTCGGTATCGTTAAAGGTTTGATGACAACAGTTCACTCATACACAGGCGACCAGAGAATCTTAGACGCAGGACACAAAGATCCCCGTCGTGCAAGAGCCGGTGCTCTTAACATTGTTCCGACCAAAACAGGTGCTGCAAAAGCTGTTGCTCTTGTTTTGCCTCAATTGAAAGGTAAATTGGACGGTTTCGCTATGAGAGTTCCTACTCCGGACGTATCTCTTGTTGACGTTGTATTTGAACTTTCTAAAGACGTTACAGTTGAAGAAGTTAACGCAGCATTGAAAGCAGGTGCTGACGGACACGTTCTTTGCTATACTGAAGAACCGCTTGTATCTTCTGACTACATCGGAACTTCTCAATCATCTACAGTTGACGCTTTGTTGACCCGTGTAATGGGCGGCAATCAGGTTAAAATCATTTCCTGGTATGACAACGAAATGGGTTACTCAACTCGTTTGGCTGAAACTACTTTGATGGTTGCTTCTAAATTATAATTTGATTGGAATTATAATATCGAAAAACAAGTCCGAATGTTTTCGGGCTTGTTTTTTTATTTGCAAAATGATATATTGATTTTAAAGTTAAAAATAAGGAGTTTAAAATGAAATTAATTTTAAAAAATATAATGGTCGGAGTTTTGTTATTCTGCGGTGCTGCTGCATTTGCGAAACCGGAACTTTCTTATAATCTGCCGTTGCCGGGCGGTACACTCGGAAATGAAAAACTTCAATACGACACTTTGATGCCTGTTTATACAATGGCACAAATAAAAGTTCAGGATTGCCAAAAATACTCGGTGACTGATACAAAGGTTACAAAGCAGCCTTACGATCTTAAAACCGAAAACGGCGCTTATGTTGACGGAAAATGGGAAGAATTATGGACTGTCAGCGCCTGCGGGAAAAAGGTTTATGTACCGATAAGATTTGTACTTGACAGAACAGGTGCAACCTGGGCAATCAGCGAAAAAAATGTCAAAATATCGGATAAATAATGCCTAATCGGGTAAACAATTAGTCGGATGTTTTTATGCTAAATGCGTATCACAATAATCATAAAAGGAGATAAATTTTATGCATATTGTGAAAATTATTACATTTGTTCTGGTTCTTATCGGTGCGCTTAACTGGGGGCTTGTCGGTGCTTTCGGAATTGATCTTGTGGCGTTGATTTTTGGAGATATGACACTTTTTGCAAGAATTGTTTATATTCTTGTCGGAATATCCGCAATTATTTATGCTATTGCTGCATACAGAGATTTGTCGAGATTTGATTAGGATTTGTCTGCAAGCGAATCCAGATAGGTTTTGTTTTCCTTAAGGGTGTTTTCAGTTGCAAGAATTGAATAGAGCGGTTTGCTTTTGAATACGTAATTTGCCGCATTATAAATATCATCCGCTGTGATTTCGTCAATTGTTTCAAGAATCTTGTTTTCCTGTGATATTCCGTAAGGTGAAATTAATCCGTATTCGAGTGAACCGTTTTTGCCTTTGTTGGTTTCGTTTGCGCTCAAAATTGAATCCTTAAGTTTAAGTTTGGCATTTTTCAACTCGGAATCGCTTACTTTTTCTGTCTTAAGTTTTTCGATATGTTTGTTAAATCCCTCGATTGCATGTTTAAGATTGTCGTAACTTACCTCACCTGTATCTTTATTTTCGGTTGTGGTGCCGATTTCCAGAGTAAGAGTCCCTATATTATCCATAAAATTCACATTTGAACGTACGGAATATGCAAGTTTCTGATTTTCTCTGAGATCCTGAAAGAGTCTTGATGAAGGTGTACCGCCGAGGATTGTGTTTAAAAGATTAAGCGTAATTTCATCTTTCATGTTCTGGCTCATAGGGAATTTATAAGCTTCAATTATCTGTGCTTGAGCTTTTGAATGAACATCAGTCAGAACTTTTGTCTCTGGAATTTCTGTAAAAATATCTTTTATGTTTGAATTTTTAGGGGCAACTTTTGGCAGCTCGGCTATTTCATTAAATATAAGCTGTTTAAGTTCTGGTTTGCGTGTAAACGGGGCTGATACAACTATGTTTGCCTGACCGTTTTGGAGAATATAATTGTATAAAGATTTGATGTCATCCAGAGTGACGGAATCTATGGAATCTAAAATTTCTTTTTTTGAATAGCCTGTCGGCAGGCCTTTGTATAATTCCGGAAGAAGCTTGTCTGAAGCATCTTTATCCATGGTTTTTATGTCATCCGTAAGCTCCCGTTTCATCCTGTTCAAAGTTTCTTCTTTAAATCTAGGGTTTGTCAGAACTTCTTTTGCTGATTTAAGTGCATGCTCCATATCGTCAGCATAAAAATCCGATTTGATTTTAAGGTCTGTCTGTCCGGAGGCAAAAACTGTGTCTATCGAATTTTTATCGAGATCCTGCTGGTATTCGATTTCATTTTTGTCCATTGTGCCTGCATTCAGGATTTTATAAAGAAGAGCATCTGTTGCAGGTTTCATATTTTGCGGGTATTTGTTGTGTGAATACAAAATATCAAAGCAAGCATTATTGTTTTGAGTATCGTGGAGGACTACCGAAAAATTGTTGTCCAGACGATATTCCTTTACCGAATTCATATCGATTGCATGTTTGGGGCCTGCAGTGCCCGTAAAGGAGATTTTCTTTGTTTTGTTATAATTTGCATTAATACTTTCTTCACTCGCCTCTGCGGGGTGTACAACAGTTATAGAACACTTATTTAGATCGAGATATTTTTTAGCAGTCTGAGTTATATCTTCCGGCGTGATAGAATTAACTGTTTTTTCAAAGTCAGTTACAATATTCAAATCATTGTCCAAAAAGGCTCCGCCAATGAGCGCATTTGTATAGTTTGATTGTTCAAACAGGCTTGAAAAATCTTTAAGCATGCGTTTTTTTACGACGTTAAGCTCGTCTTCTTGCGGCGGGTTGGAGGCAATTCTGGCAATTTCTGTGTAAATTGTTTTTATAATTTTTTCGGAGTTTTCTTCCGTGCCGTCTGCCATAATCATAATTGCGCGGCCGTCATCAGGTTTTGTACTTATGCGTTCGATTTCGGTTATTGCGCTGCTGTTGTAGTCAAGAAGTTTTTTATCAATTCTTGAAGTTTTTGACATTGTAAGAATTTGAGCCAGCGCCTGAGTCAGAATTTTACCTTTTGTATCGTTGTTTTTAGGCCCGTCAAAAGTCAGAATTACAGAAGTTGCGGTGGCTTTATCAGAGATTATATCTTCACGAACCGGCTTGTTTATCGGTCTTAAATCTTCAAAATGCCTTGATGCGGGCGGACGTTTGGTTGAATTAAAGTATTTAGCAACAAGCTGTATTGTTTTTTCGGGTTCGATTTCACCTGTAATAACGGTTGTCATGTTTGCCGGATAATAGTTATCGTTGAAGTAATTTACAATATCGTCACGGGTCAGATTGTTGATATTAGAAGTTGTTCCTCCAATCATGTCAACGGATTTTGTGTTAATCTGATAAAGATTTTTCAGAGCTTTATTAAGACCGATATTAACGGGATTTCCCGTAATCATGTTGATTTCGGAATTTACAATACCTTTTTCTTTATCAAGCATGGTTTCAGCGAATTTAGGTGTTTCAAGCATTGAGGCATGGATTTTTATTTTATTTTCCAGATCATTTTTGCCGAGTAGGTTTGATCTTATAAAATAGTTTGTTTCAGAGAATCCTGTACTTGCATTTGTGGAGGCTCCCATCTGGTCGACTTTTTGGAAAAATTCGCCTGCTTCGAGTCCTTCTGAGCCGTTAAAGAGGTTATGTTCAATATAGTGGCTGATTCCCCGCAAATTATCCGGTTCGTTCATTGAACCTGTATTTACGTAAGTTTTAACAACAGTCGGGCCGTCTTTAGGGATGAGCACAACTCTTTGCCCGTTTGCAAGCTTATACAGGCTGCCTTTTAAACCGCACGTAATATCAAATTCACCGAGTTTTGAATATGCCATCGGAGTTTTTACCGCAAAATCAGGCTGAATATTCGGAAGAGTGTTGTTTTCAGCCGGAGGAGCCGAAACATTTTTGTTATCTTTACTTTGCCTGATATTGTTATTAACAGTCGAAACACTGCCTGCCGTAAAATTCGGGGTAATTTTAATCATACACTAATCCTTACTGCTTATATGATATTAAAAACCTGCGCATACAAAAAATTGCTTAAAAATTTAAGTTTTTTTACAATTTTAGTTGTCAAATTCATTGAATAAAAACTTTCGCAATTATCTCCTGACATACACAAAAATAGGATAAATTTGTCATTCTGAGCAGATTATTTGAGATTTTTCGGGTGAAGCCCTCAGAATAACAGAAGGCGAAGAATCCCATAACTTCTATACGTCACAAAGGTCATTTGTGAAAACTATTTTTTGAAGATAGTTTGCTCTCTGTCGGGGCCGACGCTGACGATAGAAACCGGAACACCGAGGAGTTCTTCAAGCCTTTCAAGATATTTTCTGCAATTTTCCGGAAGCTTTTCGTAATCCCTGATTTCGGAGATATCGGATTTCCAGCCTTTGTGAGTTTCGTAAACCGGTTCAAGGTATTTGTGCATAAAGACATCAGTCGGGTAGTGGCTGTATATTTTGCCGCTGCGGGTGTCTTTGTAAGCAGTGCAGACTTTGATTTCGTCGAAGGAATCGAAAACATCAGCTTTAGTGAGCGCAACGGACGTCAAACCTCCGACAAGCACCGAATATCTCATAATAACGGCATCAAACCATCCGCATCTTCTGGGGCGCCCTGTTGTAACACCGAATTCGTGGCCGATTTGTCTGATTTTTTCGCCTGTTTCGTCCGTAAGTTCGGTTACGAAAGGCCCTTCGCCTACACGGGTTACGTAAGCCTTTGCAACCCCGATAACTTCATCAATCATCGTCGGGCCATATCCGCTTCCTGTTGAAGCCCCGCCGCCTATGGGGTTTGAGGAGGTTACGAAAGGATAAGTTCCGTAATCAACGTCAAGCATCACACCTTGAGCGCCTTCAAAGAGAATTTGTTTTTTGCGTGAATTTTCGAGAAGTTCCTGCCATTCAAAGCAGACATAGGGCTTGAAAATTTGTGCATATTTTTCGCAGAGAGAAAGCAGGCATTCTTTGGTGTAAGGCTGAAGACCGTATACTTTTTCAAGGGTTTTGTTTTTGATAGGAAGGATGATGTCCAGTTTTTCGCTCAAAGTTTCTTCAGAATAAAGGTCGCCTATCTTAAGTCCGATTCTTGCGGCTTTGTCCGTGTAAGTCGGTCCGATACCTTTTTTAGTGGTGCCGATTTTGCCTTTGCCGGCGGTGCTTTCGGTGTAGCCGTCGACTTCGGTGTGATAAGGCATTGTGATAGAAGCCAGCGGGCTTATTTTAAGCCCTGAAACGTCAATACCCTGAGCAATAAGTTCATTCACTTCCTGCTCAAAGAATTCAGGCAGGATGACGGTTCCGGCACCGAGGAAGCAGGTTTTGCCTTTATAGAGAATTCCTGACGGGATAAGGTGAAATTTAAAAGTTTTGTTGTCCGCAACGACGGTGTGGCCTGCATTGCAGCCGCCCTGATAACGAATGATTAAATCCGCATCATGCGCAAGAATATCAGTAATTTTAGCTTTACCTTCGTCGCCCCACTGAGCGCCAACAACAACTTTATTTGTCATAATATCCCTTCCTTGTAAATCTAATATCAACAGAATTATTTTACCACGAACAAAGAATTTTATTAATCAAGCTCTCCGGTTTTGTAGAAATGATAGCCTTCGTAGTTGTAACTTGCATCAATTCCTTTCATAAAAACTTCTCTGTTGTGGATATCATCAGTCAGAGCGTTTTTTAAAATATGCTTAATTTCGATATCTTTAACAGGGCTTCTTTCCATAGCAGCGAGGTAGTCTTCTTTATCGACATTATTCCAGTCAACAACTTTATTCAATTCTTTTTTAAAGATAAAGTCAAGCCAGATACGTGTACTTCTGCCGTTGCCTTCGCGGAAAGGATGTGCGATATTCATTTCGACGTATTTTTCGACAATTTCGTCAAAATTTGACTGCGGCATAGCGTCGATATGTTCAAGCGCATTTTTCAAATACATAACCGGCGCAAAGCGGAAATTGCCTTTAGCAATGTTGACAGAGCGGATTTCACCGGCGAAGTCGTAAATTTCTCCGAACAGAAATTTGTGGATATAAGCCAGCGTTTCAAACTTACCGGTTTCAAGATAATGCGGCAGACCGCATTCAAATAATTCAAGCGCTTTTTTTTTGCTTAATTTTTCTTCAATCCTTGCAAGTTCAGCAGATTCGGTAATACCGAGTTTATTTTCTAAAACCATAAGTACCTCTGGTTATAATTATAACATAAAAAAGAAAATCGCCCGAGGTGAGCTCAGGCGAGAATTATAACAAATAGTTTATTAAAAAAGATTTATTGGTTTTTAT
>CALUTA010000087.1 GCA_944323585.1 Candidatus Gastranaerophilales bacterium | reverse complement strand
CAGTTACAGGTGATGACGACGACACGCCCGTCACCGGAGATGACGATGATGATACGCCAGTTACAGGTGATGACGACACAGAAGAAACGGACGATCCTAAGCCTTCATTTATTGATGAGTTTGATGATGTTGAAAGCATGTTTGACTGGTTGAACGAACAGGATCCCTCTATTTCACAGGATACTGGTATCACAAGAGCCCAGTTGATTGAACTTACCCAAAATGACAGCTGGGAAGACTCCAACTATGACTTTTTCGGATCTTTAAACAGGATTTTTGATGTTCTTGATAAAAATGACAATGATATTTTAACTGTTGATGAAATAAAAGAATTAATTGGCGAAGAAATCGGAACGTCAGCCTCTGCATTGCAGTCTAAAGTTGAAACTTTTGCCGAAGAACTGCAAACAGAATATGAATCATTAAGCCTTCAAGGTAAACTTGAATTTGGCATTGAAAAAACAAGAGAATACCTGGAAGCAGCCGGTTTGACCGCTCAATTAGAAGCATTGGACAGACTGCTTGCCGGTACAGACACCTACAATTCAGTGCATGTAGGACAAATTGCTTTTGCAGATCTAAGTGCTTCAGCTCCGGACGGATATATTACTATGGGGTCTTACACATCAAACGGTCTGCAGGCAACTTACAACGGAATGAATTATACAATATATGCATCTGATAGCGACACCAGCAAAAATGATTTGGGATTAACTTTGAATCAAGAATATTTTGCAAATGCTAAATGGTATGAACTTGTTGATACTTTAGTCCATGAACTTACGCATGCTACGGCATATCAATATTCAATTGTCGGTTCTGAAGGCTATTTGATATATGTCAGTCAGGATATAATTGATGCTCTGCATACGGCCGGAGCATTAACAGATGATGAATATTCCTATTATACAGCCAATATTAAAACGTTAATGGACGAAGCAAATGCCAGAGGCGAATTTAACAGTGCAGACGGCAATTACACATTTTCCGATGAAAAATTAAACAGATTCTTTTATCTGATGTACACAATGTGGGGCGAGTATAGTGCCTATCAGACGGACGCAGATTATGTCGACAGCATTGCCGGTGACGAATTTGATGCAGGACTTTTGACAACTGCTACTGATGGTCCAAATGAAAAAGGTACAATCGAAAGGCATATTGAGTCAGCCTATAATAATGACGGGTACGTTGAATCAGAACCCGACTGGACCTGGTGGTCCTATGCTTAGAGTGTATACCTAATCATATATTTATCAACATGTATTTTATCTTTTTTAACCACAATTGTTACAATTTTGTAACAAAATTCCCGTAATTACTAAAGTTATAGGGTATTCTTTCCGTATAACAGAATAATGGAACTAAACGGAAAGGAACTGGACGGCTATGGGAATGGCAGCGTCACAAGCTAGATTTTTAGGTTTGACAGCCCGCAAGACCAATGTTGAGTACGAAGGCCAGCAGATTAACCAGCAGCGTACTTCATTGTCCAATCAGTCTGCAAACTATTATAATGACCTGCTCGGTATGACTGTACCGGTGCCTCCTTCTGTTGACAGTTACACCAAAACTGTTTACACATTTGACGACGGAGCATTGACTAACGAAATTACCGCAATGATTGCCCAAACTGATGGAACTTATACATTAAGCTATCTTTCAAAATGGCAGGATGATTATGTTCCTATTGCTGCGTCTACAAGTATTATTAACGTACAGGACGATGCTTATTTTGTAGGAAGCACTCAACTGAGAGAACTTGGAAAAGCAGATACTACAGCTTATGTTGGAAACGCCATCACAATAGACGGTGTCGAGTACCCTGTTCAGGAAGATGATAACGGTTATTTTGTTGAAAAAACAACAAAAGTTAAAGGTATTGAACAATGTACACCTGAAGATATAGAAAATTTTGAATATTACAAGTTTAACGATGATTTTTCCGCAGCGGAACAAGTTTTCAAAGACGATGCAACAGGCGGATATTATTCTCTTGCAGAAGATGGCACAAGAACTGATTTGCCTGATATTACCGAAGACGATTTGATTATATGTTTGTATGACGACACTCAGACAGATCCGGAATATGCTGTAACACTTGTCCAAAGCAACGGTGACGGTACATACAGTAAAGAAGCCTGGATTGATGAAGTTTCTAAAGAATATTTGACTGACGATCAAATTGCCAGTATTACAGAATACCCGGGACTTGAAAATGACCCGTATTTTGGCGGTCTTACAAACGAAGAAATCAGAGCCGCACTTACGGAAGAACAAGCCTGGATTCAGCAGTTGGAACAAAAATACGGTACTGATGAATGGTATGTAAGATATGTTGAAAACACCACTACAGGCGAAGCTATACCATATTTCTACAAAAAAGCAGATTTGGAAAATAATGCTGACAACACTGATGAAAACGGTAATATTTTGACAAATATCAACTGTTATACAATCGGAAGCGATACAAAAGTAAAAGAAATTAAAGCTGTTGACGGATGCCTTGTTGAAAGAGATTCTTCCGGACGCTTCATTTCAATATCAATTCCAAATGATGACGGATCTGGCACTTTCTCCACGTTTGCACTGACAACAACAACTGTTACCGATCAGGATGCCTATAATGATGCAATGAATGAATACGAACACGAAAAATACCTTTATGATCAGGCTATAGATCAAATAAATGCCAAAATTGAAATTATTCAAGCTCAGGATAAGAATTTGGAACTTCGACTCCAGCAGCTTGATACCGAACAAAACGCAATTCAAACAGAAATGGATTCAGTTGAAAAAGTTATTGAAAAGAACGTTGAAGGTTCCTTCAAAACATTTGGCTAACCGGCAGACAATAAAACATAAAAATGCCGGTTTTTTAATGCGCTATTAGGAGTGTTTTTAAAAGGTCAACTTAAATGTTTAGCCTCTTAACTGCTGCAAACGCAATTGGTGCATTTGTTCGCAACGTTCCATAAACAGATCTCTGTCATCAGGCGAAAAACATCCTGCAAGTTTATCAAGAAGCGCCGGCGGGAATTCGGAATACCTGGCCATCGCTTCAAGAGTTTCATCATTGAGAGCACAAAGGTTTCTGAAATTTTTATGATAAATTAATTTTGTTTCATTGACGCATTGTTCTTCATTTCCGTAACTTTTTTCGCTGAATTTATAAGTGGTAAAATTGGTTTCAAAAAAGATGGCTTTTCTGCCTTTTAGCAAAAGTCTTATGATCAAATCCATATCTGACATAATTTTGAATTTTTCATCAAAATATTTTTCTTCTTCAAGCATTGAACGCTTAAATATCATTCCCTGCCGTGCACAGGGCAAAACTTGGAATGCATTATACATAGCCGGCATAAAAAGGAATGTATAACCTTCAGGATGCCTGCAATAAGCAGGAGAAAACAAAAAATCAGCATTATCTGCTTCCATTGCTGATACTGCATCACTGATTGCAGTAATATCATGGTAAAAATCATCACAGCTTATAAATAAAATGTACTTTCCCTTTGCACGCATAATACCCTTGTTAAGAGCATGAAATTTACCGGTATCTTTTTCTGTATAAAAATTAATATAACCTTTATTTTTATAATCTTTAAGTAGATCAATTGTTTCATCAGTGGAGGATCCGTCTATGACAATATGCTCAATTCTGGGATATGTTTGAAGTTCAAGAAGAGTTACAAGCAAATTAAACTCATCAGCCTGTTCTTTTTCTACTATATTAAGTGTTGGCGTAATTATACTTACCAATGGTTCCATATCGTAATCTCCATGTCAAATATAGCATAGAATTTAAGCTTGGCACAATTGTTACGAGATGTAAATTTTTGTTGTAAAAAACCACAAAAATTTAATTTTAGAGTAATAATGTGACTGGTAGTTTAGTGTGATTTACATTTGAGGAATATAGGAGTGTCGGTATGAGTACAAATACGGTTTCTGTATCTCCGTGCGGAGTTGGTGCGATTTCTTCAGGGTTGGGACTTGGTGCCGGTTATATTTTGGCGCCGAGAAAATATTCGCTTGAAAGACTTTTGATGCAAAATGACAAAACTTATGATCGTATTTTTTCGCAGTCTGCTATGAAAAATGCAACGTCTGAAGAAAAAAAATCTGTTGAAAATTTAAGACAGGCTTCCAAAACATATCGTGACTCCGGAATCGCAATTACAAAAGAAAAAATAGCTCCCGAGGCAAAAACCTGGCACGATCTGGTAAAACAAGTCAATGTTGATGACAGCTTTGTTTCTGAGGTTACAGCTAAGAAAGCCCAATATCAGCAGGCTCTTAAAGATGTTCATTATAAAGAACTGAAAGACAGCCTTGAACATGCACATAAAAAGGTTGCGGAAAACCCAAAAGACACAAATGCATACCTTGAATTAAAATCTGCTGCACGAGAATTTGCAGAAGCAGAGCTTGCTGTAAAAGAACCACTTAATCAATACAAAAAGGCCAGAACTGCATTTCGCTCGGCAAGAGAGAACGCTATATTAAATCTTCCCGACAAAGGACGCTCAATAAGTGAACAATGGGAAAAAGTTACACGCGCCATCTCTGACAGAGCCAATCTTATGTACAAAAAACTTGCTACATTGACAAGCAATGAAGGTCTAAAAAATGATTATTCCATAGTCAAAAAATATATTCCAAAATCCAGAACATATTCCTCTCTTATGGGCGGAATTATAGCCGGCATAAGCGGTGTTATCGCCGGTGTGTATGCTCTTAACAAATCACGTTGTGCATAATTCCTATCCTGTGTTTCTACATCCGTTTTTATCCGTTTAATATTTGTTGTAAATAGCCCGGATTATTTGTTCTTCTGCAGCTTTCTTGTCAGAAGAACTTGACTTTGGGTCGCTTATCATAATATCAAAAGCAATTATATTGCCGTTTCTGGTTTTGAGGTATCCGCAGATTGAACTTATATCAGACAGAGTTCCGGTTTTTGCATAAATAACATCTTTGAAATACAGCATTCTGTCCTGCAATGTGCCTTCACCTGCTGTCGGAAGCATTGTCATAAATTCATCAAAGTCTTCGCGCTTTGCCTGAAGTACAAGAAAATCGGTCATAAAATCAGCAGTCATAAGGTTGTTTTTAGAAACACCGCTTCCATCAACAATTTTTATATTTTCATATTTTAACCCGTTTTTCTGGCAATAAGCCTCAACCATTTTCAAAGCATTTTTTACAGCTCCGGTATTGCTAACATACTTTCCGCCAGCTACTTTAAAAAGCGTTTCAGCCATCATATTGTTGCTGTATTTGTATATCCCGGTTAAAACAGATTTAATCGGGTGGTTTATTTCTGATATTAAAGTAAGCCCTGATGAAGGAAGTTTTTTCTGGGGAAAATCACCGTAATATTCAAGTTTTGCATCACTGATAGCTTCCTCGAGTTTTATAATAAAATATCTTTTCGGTGAATTTACCGGAAAACGTTTCTGAGTTCTTCCGGTAACACTACCGCTAACTGTAATCATATCAGGAGAAATATGGTTGTTTCGTTCAAATTTAACAGAATTCGTTTCTCCGCCCGAAACAGTAAAATTCATAAAAGTTACGGGATAGAATGTATTAAGTTTTATAGATGCCGGAGCACCTTTAGCCTTCGGATCAATAATTGCCGTTAAAAGGTTGCTGTCAAGATTGTAAGAGTTGAATTTGGGCATAAGCGGGTTTAAGTCGTCATCCCACTGCCATCCTTCTCCCCATTCGACACTGTCCATAATAAAATCATCAATATAAATTCTTTTAGGTTCAATGATTTTTTTTGCTACTGCAGCTTTCATAAGTGTGGAAAGGTCACCTCTTGTCAAATAAGGATCAGCGCTTAACTTCAAAAAAAGTTCATTATTATTGTTTTTTAAAAAAGAGGTTTTAAATTGATAATCTTTACCGAGAGTGTCTGCAGCAATAGTAGCCGTGATTACTTTTAATGTAGAAGCCGGCGATATCGGATTTTTTTGATTATGTTCATAAAGGGTTTTACCGGTTGCTGTATTTTTTACAGAAACGGCTACTACATTTTTATTTATATTTGAATTTTCTATTGCACTGTCTATTGAAGCAGGTATTGCATAAGCAGATAATCCTGATAAAAACAAAACAAAAGTTAAAAGCAACTTTTTCATTTGATTATTACCTCATAATTATTTTTCACATCCTCAAGAATGGTACATTCATTTCTGTATTTTTCCATTTCTTCAAAGCTTATAACAGCAGTCATGAAGCCTTCTTTCTGTCCCTTGATTTCAGAAATTGTGTTTCCGAGATAATCAATTATTCTTGAGTGTCCAATATTATAATTTTTAACATCTATAGGACCGCACTGCGTAAGCGCAACCATAAAAGCCTGATTTTCGATAGCACGGGCTTTTGCAAGCACTTCCCATGGAATTGGTTTTTC
>CALUTA010000086.1 GCA_944323585.1 Candidatus Gastranaerophilales bacterium | reverse complement strand
TAACCGCACTTGAGGCAAATGAAGCAGCCTTCAGCCATCTGAATTTCGTTTCCGCATTCAGGACATTTCACTGTTTTAATTTCGCCTGTCGGATTGTAATCTTCCGTTTTTTCTTCTTTTATCGGATTTGTAACTTCAGCCTTCTTTTCAGGCTCAGAAACAGTTTTCATAGATTTTTCAGCCTCAACCTGAGCTTCTGATTTTTTAGAATCAAGGTTCATAGGCTGGAACTGACGGCTGTTGTTTCTGTAAACAGTGATACCTTTTAGGTTGTTTTCGTAAGCCAGAACATAAGCCTGTTCAATATCTTCACGGGTTGCGTGTTCTTCAAAGTTTACAGTTTTTGAAACAGCGTTGTCGGTATGAAGCTGGAATGCAGCCTGCATTTTAACGTGCCAGTATGGTGAAACATCATGAGCCGTTACGAAAATCTTTTTAGCATCCGCCGGAACTTTGTCAACATGAGCAACAGAACCGGTTTTAGCAATTTCTTTCATCAAATCTTCCGAATAGAAACCGTGTTTGATAGCGTATTCTTTGAAAATCGGATTTACTTCAAGCATTTCGGTTCCGTCCATAATCAGTCTTGAGAATACAAGCCCGAACAGAGGTTCAACACCGCCTGAGGCTCCGGCTATCATTGAAATTGTACCTGTCGGTGCAATACAGGTTGTAGTTGCATTGCGGATTCCGTATTTTTCGATTTGCGCATCAAGGTCTTTCCATTGTTCGTCGGAAATTTTTCCGGCAGATTTTCCTTTGTATTTGTTGTAGAGGAAGTTTTTGCCGTCGTAAACGCTTCCTTTGAAGTTGTTAAATCTGCCTCTTTCTTTTGAAAGTTCAATGGATTCGCATTTTGATTCGTAATCAATGAATTCCATAACCTGAGAAGCGAGTTTTGTACCTTCTTCCGAGCTGTAGGAAATTCCCATTTTCATAAGCATATCAGCCCAGCCCATAACACCGAGTCCGATTTTGCGGTTATTCTGAACCATTTCGGAAATCTGCGGAAGCGGATAGTTATTAACGGCGATTACGTTGTCTAAGAATCTGATTGCAGTTCTTGTTGTTTGGGCAAGAGTTTTCCAGTCAACTTCAGGGCCGTTTGCGCCTTCAACAACCATTCTGCCGAGATTTATGGAACCTAAGTTGCAGGCTTCATAAGCAAGAAGCGGAACTTCACCGCAAGGGTTTGTAGATTCAATCTCACCGACTAACGGTGTCGGGTTATCTGAATTCATTTTGTCGATGAATATTATTCCCGGTTCACCGTTTCTCCATGCACCGTCCACAATAAGGTCAAATACTTTTTTAGCACTTAATCTTGCAACAACCTGATTGTTCTGAGGATTAACTAAATCATAATCTTCGCCTTTTTTGAGTGCTTCCATAAATTTGTCAGTAATTGCAACAGAAATATTAAAGTTGTTCAATTTATTGTTATCGGATTTGCAGTTAATAAAGTCTAAGATATCCGGGTGGTCAACTCTTAAGATACCCATGTTTGCGCCGCGTCTTGTACCGCCCTGCTTAACCGCTTCGGTTGCAGCGTTAAATACTTCCATAAATGAAACAGGACCTGAAGAAACACCCATTGTAGATCTTACAACGCTGTTTTTGGGGCGTAATCTTGAGAAAGAAAAACCTGTTCCGCCGCCTGATTTATGAATAAGCGCCGTATTTTTAACTGTTTCAAAAATTCCTTCAAGGCTGTCTTCCACAGGAAGTACAAAGCAGGCAGCAAGCTGTCCGAGTTCTCTTCCCGCATTCATCAAAGTCGGCGAGTTCGGCATAAAGTAGCATTTTGTTATAAAATCATAAAATCTGTCTGCAAGTTTTTCAACTTCAGCCTGAGTTTTACCGAATTTCAAATCACCTGATGCAATTGCAAGAGCCACACGTCTGAACATATCAGCAGGTTTTTCTGTGCAATTCCCGTCTTTGTCTCTTTTCAAGTATCTTCTTTCAAGAACTTTTATTGCGTTTTCGGATAAATTTAATTTTTCTTCCACTAAGTTCACACTAACCTCCATTTATTAGTCCAAGTCTTCTTATTAATTAAATTAAAAATTTAAAAATCATCCCCATAAATAAAAATATTTAAAGCATGGTTTGTTCTCTAATTTTACAACAACAAGAAAAGGCATGCAACATGGTTGTATAAATAATTTTCAGTTTTGTAACAAAATATTTTTTTAAAGTTTAGTGAATTGCATGTTTATAATATAATTACTTGGCGAGGTGAATTTATTTGAAACACTCAAGACTTACAGCCCTGATATTTATAGCATTATTTTTAGGTGTAATTGTAGGACATTTTTTCCCTGATTTTGCGGTAAGAATGAGGCCGTTTGCAGAAATATTTCTGAGAATGGTCAAGATGATTATTGCTCCTTTGCTGTTTTCGACGCTTGTTGTCGGAATTGCAGGACACGGAGATGCCAAAAGCCTCGGTAAAATCGGGCTTAAAACAATTATATATTTTGAAATTGTGACAACACTGGCTCTAATTATCGGGCTTACGATGGGAAATATATTCAAACCCGGAGTCGGATTTGTTTCCGGCACCTCGGTTCATGCAATAGAAATGCAGGCAGCAGGACTTGTGGCGGCCTCTCATGCGCATACATCAATAGGCGCAATGGTTACGGATATTTTCCCGACAAGTGTCGTGGATGCCATGGCAAAAGGCAATCTGCTTCAAATAGTTGTATTTTCAATATTTTTTGCACTTGCAATCTGTGCCGTCGGCAAGAAAGCACAGCCCGTTCTGGACTTATTAAACTCTGTTTCGCAGATTATGTTTAAGTTTACTGAATACGTAATGTACTTTGCGCCTCTCGGTATTTTCGGAGCAATAGCCGCAACTGTCGGAGCAAACGGACTGTCTGTTTTAAAAAACTATTTCAAAATTATCGGTGCATTATATACAGCACTTGCAGTTTTTGTTGTTCTTGTTTTGTTCATTGTCTGCAAAATTGTTAGAATTTCTTTCAGAACGTTATTAAGAGCGTTGCAGGAGCCGGCACTTCTTGCATTTACAACCGCAAGTTCAGAGGCTGCATTCCCGAAAGCCATGGAAATTATGGAACGTTTCGGAGTTCCGAAAAATATTGTAAGCTTTGTAATGCCGACAGGATACACTTTTAATCTTGACGGGAGCACTTTGTACCTTGCAATGGCCGTTCTGTTTTCATCACAGATTGTCGGCATCCATCTTGACTTAAATCAGCAGATAATAATTATGCTCGCACTTATGCTGACAAGTAAAGGGGTAGCAGGTGTTCCCAGAGTTTCATTGATTGTCCTTGCCGGAACATTAGCAAGCTTTGACATTCCGATTTTAGGTGTTGCAATACTTTTAGGGATTGACCAGATTCTTGATATGGGAAGAACAACCGTAAACTTGATCGGAAACTGTGTTGCGACTGTAGTTATTGCAAGATGGGAAAAAGTTTTTGATTATGATAAAATGAAAGCGTTCGTGGCTCAGTCAAAAGCCGAAAGTATCGGCGCAGATATTGAAAAATTCAGAAAAGACCACGAAAGAAAATAATTTTTAAAATTACACAAAAAAAAGAAGAAGGATACAGAAGATGAGTGAAAGCACAAAAGTTGAATTGAAAGATACCTTAAACCTGCCTCAGACAAGCCTTGCAATGAGAGCAAACGCAACCGTGCGTGAAGTTGAAATTCAAAAATTCTGGGAAGAAAACAAGATTTACGAAAAATCAGTTGCAAACAAAGATAAAAATAACAAATTTATTCTTCACGACGGCCCGCCGTATCTGAGCAGTGAAAAAATTCACGTCGGCACCGCACTCAACAAAATTCTGAAAGATATCCTTACAAAATATAAATCACAACGAGGTTTTTATGCGCCTTATGTTCCGGGATACGACGGCCACGGGCTTCCGATTGAAAACAAAGTCGTAAAAGAAATCAAGGGCGGAAGAAGCGCCGTCACACCTTATGAACTCCGTCAGAAATGCAGAGAATTTGCGGCCAAAAGCCTTAAAGGACAGGAAAGTGAATTTAAACGCCTCGGAGTCTGGGGCGACTGGGAACACCCGTATCTTACAATTGCGCCTGAATACGAAGCCGAACAGGTGAGAGTTTTTGGCGAAATGTACAAAAAAGGTTACATTGAAAAAGGCATGAAACCCGTTTACTGGTGCGCTTCATGTGAAACCGCACTTGCCGAAGCCGAAGTTGAATACGCTGATCATACATCAACTTCTATTTATGTAAGATTTAAGTTTGATGAGGAAAGCACAAAGAAAATTAACGACAAAATTTTATCAGGCAACACAAAACCTGTTTACGCAATCATCTGGACAACAACTCCATGGACAATTCCGTCAAACATGGCAATCAGCATGCACCCGAAATTTGAATACACCTTCTTTGAATACAAAGGAGATATCTACGTTGTTGCACAGGAACTTCTCGGCGCATTTTTGAATGACGTTGAGTGGGATGAAAAAGATATTAAAGTTGTAGGCTCCTGCGTTGGTCAGGATCTCGAACTTTTAAATACAAAGCACCCGCTTTATGACAGAAAATCTCCGATAATTTTAGGCGAGCACGTAACGCTTGATGCCGGTACCGGTTCTGTCCATACAGCCCCCGGACATGGTCTTGAAGACTATGAAGTCGGATGCAGATACGGAATAGAAGTATTCTCACCGCTTGACGGCCGTGGAATCTGGACGGAAAAAGTTCAGGATAAAGACCTTGAAGGTGTTCCGTATTACAAAGGCAACAAAATTGTTATAGAAAAACTCCAAAACTGCGGTGCGCTCTTAAAAGCACAGGATATTAACCATAGCTATCCGCACTGCTGGAGATGTAAAAATCCTGTAATTTACCGTGCAACGCCTCAGTGGTTTGTAAAAGTTGACAAATTCAGAGATCAGGCGCTTGAAGCAATCAAAAACGTCAAATGGATTCCTGCCGGCGGCGAAGCCAGAATATCAAACATGGTTGCAGGCCGCACAGACTGGTGTATTTCCCGCCAGAGAGCCTGGGGGGTTCCGATTCCGGTTTTCTACTGCGAAGACTGCGGTGAAGTTATTGTAACCGACGAAACAATCAACCACGTTGCTGAAATTTTTGAAAAAGAAAGTTCTGACGCATGGGTTAAATATACAGCGGAAGAACTTCTTCCGGCAGGTTTCAAATGCCCGAAATGCGGCAACCGTCCACCGCAATCTGAAAATTCAACAGTAATTGACGCAGACGTTAAAAAAAGCCACTTCAAAAAAGAAAACGATATTATGGATGTCTGGTTTGATTCAGGCATAAGCTGGCGTGCCGTTGTAGACAAGCGCAGCGAACAGCTTGGCACAACACCTGTCGAGATGTATCTTGAAGGTTCAGACCAGCACAGAGGCTGGTTCCAGTCTTCTCTTTTAACATCAGTCGCAACAGAAGGCAGAGCACCTTATAAAACCGTTCTTACACACGGATTTGTGTTCGGAGAAGACGGAAGAAAAATGTCAAAATCTTTAGGAAACTACATTCGTCCAGATGACATTATCAAAAATTACGGCGCAGATATCTTAAGACTCTGGGCAGCTTCGGTTGACTACAGAAACGATACTAAAATCGGCGACAATATCGTAAAACAGCTTGTTGAAATCTTCAAAAAAACAAGAAACACCGCAAGATTTTTACTCGGGAACCTTTTTGACTTCGACCCGAAAGCTGATTACGTTGAATATAAAGACCTGAAAGAACTTGATAAATTTGCGCTTCACAAACTCAACAAACTCATTGAAGAAGTGACTGTTGCGTTTGAAAATTACGAGTTCTACAAGTACTTCCAGCACCTGCAAAACTTTGCGGCAGTAGATTTAAGTTCATTCTATCTGGATATCGTTAAAGACAGACTTTACACTGCAGGCAAAAAATCGCTTTCACGCAGAGCCTGCCAGACCGTAATGTACGAAATTCTTCAGGCACTTGTCAGAATGCTTGTACCTGTAATGCCTCATCAGGCAGAAGACATCTGGATGAGCGTTCCGGAAGTACAAAAAGACGGACTTGAAAGTATTCTCCTGTCAAAATGGCCGGAGGCAAAACCCGAATGGAATAATGAAAAACTGGAAGATGAATTCACTCAAATTCTAAAAGCACGTGAAGTTGTAAGCCGTGCAATAGAACCGTTGAGAGCAGACAAAAAGGTCGGAAGCTCACTGGAAGTTGCGGTTTACGTAAGCGTCAAAGACAACGCTGTTTTGAAAGCCAACGAAGATGAACTATGCAATATTTTCATCACTTCCCAAGCCTACGTGACAGACGAAAAGCCGTCAGACGTTTTGAACGAATATAAAGAAGATGATTATACTGTCTGGGTTACAAAAGCGGAAGGCGAAAAATGCGCCCGCTGCTGGAAGTACAGAAAATTAAATTCCGACGGAATTTGCGAAGAATGTATTGATGCAATTAAATAAATTGCAATCAAT
>CALUTA010000085.1 GCA_944323585.1 Candidatus Gastranaerophilales bacterium | reverse complement strand
TTAAAACAGTTGCCATTGAAAGTGCAAGATATTTTGCGTAGTTATTGCTGCTGGCATAGCATATGTTAATAATATTGCCTGTTTCGGCTGTGGTGCTATACGTTGAAGTGTTAACACTCTTACTTTCAAGATTTATCATTAGTTACCTCTTTCTTGATATGTAAATATTATAATTTAAAATGTGGTTATTGTTAATATATTTTGTTAATAATATTACTTTTTTTAATAAAAATTAATATTAGAGAAATAATTTAATGAGTTTTATTAATTTTTAGTATGAAGAAATTTTATTAATTTGATATTTTTTTACAATAATGCTTAAAATTTGTGCATTTATAACGTCATGGATAAATGCTATTGCGACAGCATTAGCCCTGTCTTTTGCAAATAATTTTTGAAAAACTGCTTCTAAAGTCTTTTTTACAGTGCTTTCTGTTACGGATAAAATTTTTGCTATTTCAATATTTTTGAACCCCATTGCAACAAGCGAAAGATATTCGATTTCTCTTGCCGTCAGATGGTGTTTCTTGATTTTGGCAGTTTTATTTTTCAGCAATACATCCGTATTCTTGTTCATACGGATATCATACCGATTTGTGCCGGTTTACAGTATTAGGCATTTGACTAGTAATTTTTTTTTATTGACTGGCAAAATTTTTTTTTATATGTTTTATTATTTTGTACTCAGGTAAAAAAATGAAAATTAATGCAATAACCCAACAAAAAATATATTATAACGATAAAAAATCTGATTATAACTCCCCAGGCTTCACAGGACGCTGCGTTAACGCTGCTAAGTTGAGACAGCTTGCTTCAGCATCAATTTATACTTCTGCAGGAATTCAGACTGCTAACATTGCCTCGGGAGGCAATGAGATGCTGTCATTTTCCGGCTCCGTTTTGCTTGCTGCAGGTTGTTTACTTGATGCTGTCGGTTTGTTTCTTAAAAACGGTGAACGTCTGAAACTGCAAAAGCATATTGACTTTTTTAAGGCTCAAAATGTGGAGCAGGCTGCAAATTTTGCAGAACAAAATTTTAAAATAAAATTTTTTGATGTAAAAGATCTTGATACTGCAAACTGGATAAATAACGGTTTAACTGAATTAAGCAACAAATTTCAGGGTGAAACCTATATGCCTTCAAATATTTCTTTTAACAAATTTAAAAAGAAAAGGTTGAATATAACAGATGCCCTTTATCACCCAAGGAAGGATATGATTTGTTTTAATCAGAATTCGTATGCCGATATAGATAACAGGTTGAAGTTTTTAATGAACGGTTTGGACTCAAAGTTTAAAGAATTATTTCAAGCATTACCAGGGCGGGAGGACAATTTTTCAGATATTATACAAAGATATATTGAAAAACCGGATACATTTACAAACCCGCAAAAGCTGGCTATGTGTTACGCAATTGGTAATAAAACAGAGGTCGGTTTGCAAATTTTGGAAAAGCAGGAATCTATGGTTAAGTATGCCTGTCAAAATCCTTCCGCAAAGGACTTTTACGTAAATGTCAGATATAATGAATTCGGACTGCTTTACCATGAAATGGGGCATATGATGCGCTTTAAAGAGCAGTCGACGTTTGCTATTAAGTGTAAAAGACTTGCAAATATTTCGCATTTTAAAAAAGAGGTAAACCAAATGCCCATACCTTCTTATGCCAAGACAAATCAGGATGAATTTATTGCAGAAACAATAGCCGGAATGCTAAACGGCGATGTTTATTCAAATCAAATCATGGATCTTTTTAATAAATTAACAAGTGTCAGAATCCCTCAGAAATAGGCCTGTTTGTTGAGCTTTCGGCCCAACAATAACATCTTAAAAAAGTTGTAAAATAGCACATAGTTTGATTTTTGGTTACAGATGGTTTGATTATTTGGGGATACTTTGTGTTTGAGGAGAATTCCAACCTGCAAGCTGTTTGTTTAATAAGTTTTGTAAAAATATAGCAATATTTTATGTTAAAAATACTTTATAATAGAAAGGGGATATATTATAATGCCGGATTTTAATGCAAAAATTTGTTCTATTAATAAAGTTGATACTTCAACAAAAGAAGCCGTACATTCAGCCACCGAAAAAGTTAAAAAAATACCAGGTATTTTAAGAAATTTGAATATTCATGTTACATCTGATTTTTCAAATTTGCCTAAAATGGGCTCTGAATTAAATAAATATATATTTAAATAGACAAATTTTAAAGGCTGTATATACTTAAACAAAACGGAGAGGGTGGGATTTGAACCCACGGTACATCGCTGTACACAGACTTTCGAGATCCGCACCTTAAGCCACTCGGACACCTCTCCTTATTCAATTTTTAAGAAAATTTATTTTCGTTTTACCCAGCCCGCAATCACTCTGAGCGGTGCACGAGTGAGAGCTAAAGCCCATTCGCCTATGTTTTTGGTTATAACACTTCCGGCACCGACATTTGTTCCCTCGCCTATTTCGACAGGGGCGACTAAAACTGTGTTTGAACCTATTTTTACATGATCTTTCAAGATAGTTTTGCTTTTTGTTTTTGTAATCGGATCGTAATTTGCCGTGATTGTGCCCGCACCTATATTTATGTTCGCCCCGAGTTCGCTGTCGCCTATGTAGCTTAGGTGTCCGGCATTTGTATTGTGCCCGATTTTGGATTTTTTGACTTCTACAAAGTTGCCGATTTTGCAGTTGTCATCAATTTCGACATCCCCTCTTAAGTGTGCGCAGGGTCCGATTTTACAATTCTTTCCGATTTGGTTTTTGCCTTCAATGTATGTAAAAGGATAAATTGTTGTGTCAGAGCCGATTTCTGTATCTTCGCTAATCCATGTGCTGTTCGGATCTATAATCGTAACACCGCTGTCCATAAGTGCGTTTAATTTTCTGGTGTTCATTATTTTTGAAGCTTCAGCAAGATCTTTGCGGGAATTGATTCCGTAGCTTTCATCACTGTTTTCTAATATAAAGGCATGTACATTAAGATTATTTTTCTTGCCCCAGGAAATGATATCCGTCAGATAATATTCCCCCTGTGCGTTGTTGCTTGTGAGCTGCGAAAATGCCGGTTTGACTTTTGCCCAGTTGAGAATATAAATTCCCGCATTAACTTCTTTGACGGCTTTTTCTTCCAGAGTGGCATCTTTTTCTTCAACAATACATTTAAGGCTTCCGTCCTGTTCTCTGATGATTCTGCCGTAATTTGCCGGATTTTCAAATATTGTACTCATGACTGTTAAGTCGGAATTGTTTGAGTTGTGATATTCGACAAATTTTTTAAGAGTTTCAGAGGTAATCAGCGGGGTATCTCCGCATAAGATAAGAATTTGACCGCTGTAGTCTTCAAGGTACGGGCAAACCATAGAAACGGCATGACCTGTGCCAAGCTGAGGAGTTTGAAGAACGGTTTTTGCGTTGTTGTAATTTTTTTCGACATATTCTTTAACTTCTTCGGCATGATGTCCTACGATTACAAAATTTTCGGTCGTAATATCTTTTACACTGTCCAAAACATACCCCAGAAGAGGTTTTTCAAAGATTTTATGAAGGACTTTCGGGATATCCGATTTCATCCTTGTGCCTTTGCCGGCAGCTAAAATTACAGATTTAATTTCCATTCTCTGTCTCCTTAATTGAGATTATAATAAAAAGATATCAATACTTCAAGGCTGAGTTTTAAGTGAAAAATGCAGTTTACGCAGTGATAGTTTTTATGGTAAAATCAATATATGGATATGATTGGCGGTAAAAAAGCTGTTGTGGCATTAAGCGGCGGGGTTGACAGTTCCGTTGCTGCATTTTTCTTGAAACAGCAGGGGTATGAAGTTGTCGGGCTTACCGGAAAAATGACAAATTCTCCTGCTGCTGACTCTGTTATTGAGAATGCAAAAAATGTTGCAGATTCGCTAGGGATTGAACATTATGTCTATGATGCATCCGTTCTATTTAAGGAAAATGTTATTGACTATTTTGAAAATTCATACCGCAAAGGGCAAACTCCGAACCCTTGTATAATGTGCAACAAATTTATCAAATGGGGCGAGTTGTTTGATTTTGCCGTTGAAACTCTTGGGGCTGATGTATATGCAACAGGGCATTATGCAAATATTGTGTCCAAAGACGGTATGTATAAACTTTATCCTGCGTCAGATGAGCATAAAGACCAGCTTTATTTTTTGTATAAACTTACGCAAAAACAGCTTTCAAAAACGATATTTCCCCTGTCGGGATATACAAAACTTGAGGTTAGAGAAATCGCTCACGACTATAATCTTCCGACAAAATCTTCAAAAGAAAGTCAGGACATCTGTTTTATACAAAAGCCAATGACATCTAAAAAATACTTAATTGAAAAATTCGGGACACAAAAAGGTGATTTTATAGACATTTTGACCGGCAAAAAATGGGGAGAACACAGCGGCTGTTATCAATACACAATAGGCCAGCGCAAGGGAATCGGAATTGCGGCGCCATACCCTCTTTATGTAATTAAAATTGATGCACAGAAAAACATAGTTTATCTTGGACGAGAAGAAGATAATTACAAAGAAAATTTAAAAATCGAAGATTTGAATTTCTTTGAATACTGTTCGGGCGACGAATTTGACGGGATGGTTAAAATCCGCTACAACATGACAGCTAAAAGAGCGCATATAAAACTTTACGACAAGTTTGCTGATATAAAATTTTATGAGCCTGTGAATTCAGTTACCTCGGGTCAGGCCGGAGTAATTTATGACACTGAAGACGGTCATTTAATCGGCGGCGGGGTCGTTGTTTAGATAGTCGCTTGTAAAAAAATATTGTAGTTGTATCATGGATTTTGAGGGAGGCGGTAATATGTATAACCCCAAATCAACTAAGGCAGAAGAATTTATCTCAGATGAAGAAGTTCTTGAGTCTTTAAAATATGCGGAAGAGAATAAAAATAATGTTGAATTAATAGATAAAATTTTAGAAAAAGCCAGACTTGGAAAAGGTTTGACTCATAGAGAAGCTGTTGTTCTTTTAGACTGTAATATTGAAGAAAAGAACAAAGAAATCTTAGCACTCGCAGAGAAGATTAAAAAGGATTACTACGGAAACAGAATCGTTCTTTTTGCTCCTCTTTACCTTTCAAACTATTGTGTAAACGGATGTGTTTACTGTCCTTATCACGCAAAGAACAAGCACATTCCCCGCAGAAAACTTACACAGGAAGAAATTAAACAGGAGGTCATTGCGCTTCAGGATATGGGGCACAAGCGTCTTGCAATTGAATCAGGCGAAGATCCGGTAAACAACCCGATTGAATATATTCTGGAATCAATTAAAACAATTTATTCTATAAAACATAAAAACGGCGCCATTCGTCGTGTTAATGTAAATATAGCCGCAACTACTGTCGAAAATTACAGAAAACTTCACGAAGCGGGAATCGGTACATATATTCTGTTTCAGGAAACTTATAACAAAAAAAGTTACGAGGAACTTCATCCGACAGGCCCGAAACACAATTATGCCTATCATACGGAAGCTATGGACAGGGCTATGCAGGGCGGAATTGATGATGTCGGACTCGGGGTTTTATATGGTCTTGAGTCTTACAGATATGAATTTACAGCCCTTTTGATGCATGCCGAGCACCTCGAAGCTGTTTACGGTGTCGGCCCTCACACGATAAGCCTTCCAAGAATTAAAAAAGCCGACGATATTGACCCTGATGAATTCGACAACGGAATTGATGATGATACTTTCGCTAAAATTGCAGCTTGTATCAGAATTGCTGTTCCTTATACCGGCATGATTATATCAACACGTGAAAGCGAAAAATGCCGTGAGAGAATGCTTCATCTGGGAGTTTCCCAAATCAGCGGAGGCTCTAAAACAAGTGTCGGCGGATATTTTAATCCTATGCCGGAAAAAGAAGAATCTGCACAGTTTGATGTTTCTGACAGACGTTCTCTTGATGAAGTTGTTAAGTGGCTTATGGAATTGGGTTATCTTCCGAGTTTCTGTACCGCTTGCTACGGCAGCGGGCGCACAGGCGACAGATTTATGGAAATATGTAAGCACCAGCAAATTCATAACTTCTGTCATCCGAATGCCATAATGACATTAAAAGAATATCTTGAGGATTATGCGTCACCTGAAACCCGTGCTGTAGGCGAAAAACTTATTGAAAAAGAAGTTCAAACACTTGAAAATCCTGACATTAAATCTGTTGTGGAAAAAGATCTTGTTAAAATTCATGCAGGGGAAAGAGATTTCAAGTTCTAAGCGGGATGTAGTAAAAGTTTAATTTTGTATAAATTTATATTGCATTTTGAACTTCAGATTACCTGCGGTGTTTAATCGGCTGGATTGCTTCGCATACGCTCGCAATGACGGATTATTTTTATAATGTTCATTCTTTATATGGTACTTTCTTGTGCTGACAAGAAAGTACCGCAAAGAAACTCCCGACCTACACTTCGCTCACTAATCAATTGTAACCGTTTCACATAAAGCAA